>NZ_JBARCR010000030.1:0-23374 GCF_049794275.1 Trebonia sp. | reverse complement strand
CTTCACCCGTGCCCAGACCGGCAGCCTGGTCAGCAGGCTCGACGGGGACGTGGTCGGCGCGCAGCAGGCGATCGTCGGGACGCTGTCCAACGTCTTGTCCAACGTGCTGTCGCTGACCGTCATCCTGGTCGCCCTGTTCTATCTGTCCTGGCAAGTCAGCCTCATCGCGCTGGTGCTGATCCCGCTGTTCATCTTCCCCGTGCGCCGCCTCGGTCGCAGGCTCCAGCGGCTGAGCAGAGAGGCCATGCAGCTCAACGCCGAGATGGGCTCGATGATGACCGAGCGCTTCAACGTGGCGGGCGCGATGCTCGCCAAGCTGTTCGGCCGCCCGCGGGAGGAATCGCGGATCTTCGCGGCGAACGCCTTGAAGGTCCGCGAGATCGGCGTCAGCAGGGACATGTACGGGTCGGTATTCATGATCGCGGTCACCCTGCTCACCGGGCTGCTCACCGCCGTCGTGTACGGGGTGGGCGGAACGCTGGTGATCAGGGGAGCGCTCCAGTTCGGCACGCTGGTCGCGCTGGCGCAGCTGCTCACCCGCGTCTACGGGCCGATCGGGTCGCTGTCCAACGTGCAGGTCCAGGTGATGACCTCGCTGGTCAGCTTCGACCGGGTCTTCGAGGTGCTCGACCTGGAGCCGCTGATCAAGGAGAAGCCGGACGCAATCACGCTGCCGCGGATGCTGCCCGGCACCGATGAGGCGCCGGACATCCGGTTCGACGACGTGTCGTTCCGCTACCCGACGGCGGACGAGGTGTCGCTCGCGTCGCTGGAGTCGATCGCGCTGAAGGCGCCCGAGCGGATGGACGCGGCGCAGGGCGTGCTGCACAACGTCTCGTTCACCGCCCCCGCCGGGCAGCTGACCGCGCTCGTCGGCCCGTCAGGCGCGGGCAAGACGACGATCACCCAGCTGGTTTCCCGGATGTACGACCCGAACGACGGCGCCGTGCTCATCGGCGGCCATGACCTGCGCGACGTGACGCTGGACTCGCTGCACGACGTGGTCGGCGTCGTCACGCAGGACGCGCACCTGTACCACGACACGATCCGCGCGAACCTGCTGTACGCCAGGCCGTCCGCTACCGAGGCGGAGCTCATCGAGGCGTGCCAGTCGGCCCAGATCTGGGACCTGATCTCGGTGCTGCCCGACGGCCTCGACACGATCGTGGGCGACCGCGGCTACCGGCTGTCCGGCGGGGAGAAGCAGCGGGTCGCGCTGGCCCGGCTGCTGCTGAAGGCCCCGTCGATCGTGGTGCTCGACGAGGCGACCGCGCACCTGGACTCGGAGTCGGAAGCCGCGGTCCAGCAGGCCCTCACGCTCGCGCTGCGCGGCCGGACCTCGCTGGTCATCGCGCACCGGCTGTCCACCGTGCTCAACGCGGACCAGATCCTGGTCATCGAGGCCGGTCAGGTCGTCGAGCGGGGCACGCATGAGGACCTGCTCGCGGTCGACGGCTTGTACGCGGAGCTGTACTACACCCAGTTCAAGGGTCAAGAGATTTATTCGGAACGTACGCGGCCGGCTCTTTAGCGCTCAGCTGTATCCGCGGTCAGCAGTAGCCCAGCCGCCGCAGTTCCTCGCCGGCGACCTTCTCGACGTCGGCGACCTGGCTCAGCGTGAGCTCACGGCGCCAGGCGCTCGGCTCGTTCTTCGGCCGCCGGTGGTCCGGCGTGGTCGGCGCGGCTACCGTTACTCCCGTGAAGCTGGTCAGCGCGGTGGCCGTGCCGCCGGGGTTCTTCGCCATGTCCTCGTAGCGGAGGGTTTTGAGCTGGTCCTCGAGCATGGTCTTGCGCAGCCGGGCCGCCAGCCTGATGGCGCCGCGCCAGCGCAGCGCGCACTTGCCCGCGGGGGACAGGTCCGGCCAGGTGAGCCGGTCGGTCTCGTCCTCCACGCCGTAGAAGGGATTCGGGTACTCGACGTCGACGTTGGCCATGCTCGGCCGGAACCAGGACATCGCGATCTGGTCCTTGAGCATGTCCGCCACCGTGTCCCTGCCGTCCCGCACGACCTGCACGATCTGGGCGTCGGGGAACGCCGCCACCAGCGCCTCCGCGCAGTAGGTGAGGTCCGGGCTCGCGTCGCCGAACCGGCTGAGGCCGCGCTGCTCGACGCAGGGCCCCACCTCCTCGCGGCGCAGCCCGGCCGCCGACCGGCACTGCGGGGTGCACTCCAGGCAGCTCGTCGGGTGTACCTGCCAGCCCTGGGCGAAGGCGTCGCGTATCACGGCCGCGGCGGCCTCGCCGCGGCCGCTGTACATCGACGGACGCCGGGCGAACGCGTACACGGCCTGCAGCACGGTGTGCTGACCGATCGTGACGTGGAAGCCCGGGGAGATCTTCAGCGCCCGGCCGACCGCCTCCGCGCCGGAGTGCGGCGCACCGATCACGAAGACCGGCTGGGTGACCTTACGGGCGTTGACGATGAGGATGTGGCGCGACGACATGGAGGGGAGTTCTTTCTGTCTCCCCGTACGGTACTCGGTGGGGGGTCCGCGTAGGCTGTCTCTGTGCGAGTACTACCCCGTGTCGTCGTTCCGCTGGCCATCGTCGGGACGGCCTGCTTGCTCGGGGTCACCGGGTGCGCGCAATTCGACAAGTCGCTCGGCCAGCAGCAGGCGCTCGTGTCGTTCAAGTCCGGCACCTCAGTGTCCGAACGGCTGCACGTGCGCACCGCGTGCGCGAAGCTGCCGCACGTGACCGCCACCCCGATCGCGTCCGGGGTGCCGCTGTCGTCGGCGGTCGACGAGGTCGTGTACACGGTCACCGGCGCCTCCAACGCGGACATCGCCCGCCTGCAGGAGTGCCTGGCCACGTTCCCGTCTGTCCAGGGCATGGACCTGCAGGACTCCTCCGACGACTCGTAACGCGGACCGGCCGGACCAACTTGCTTCGGCTGTTACAACTTTTGCCGGAGTGTTTCCTACTTTGCCGGTGGGGTGTATAGTCCTATAGCAACCTACTAAACCGATAGAGAATGGGTACTAATGCGCAGGATCTTGGCTGGCGTGGCCGCTGTGGCTGGCGGCGCGCTTCTTGTTGCGGGCTGCTCTTCCGCGAGCTCAAGCAGCCCGAGCTCGACATCAACCAGCAGCGGTACCGGCAGCGCGTCCGCCGCCGCGCCCGTGACCGTGCGGCTTGGGTACCTGGCGAACATTACGCACGCCCCGGCGCTGATCGCCGTGAAGAACGGTTACTTCGCCAAGGAGCTGGGATCCGCGGGAACGGTCTCGACGACCGTGTTCTCCAGCGGCACGCAGGAGACCACGGCGATCCTGGCCGGGCAGATCGACGCCGCCTACGTCGGCCCGAACCCGGCGATCAACGCCTGGCAGAAGTCCGGCGGCACGGCCATCAAGATCATCTCCGGCGCCGCGACCGGCGGCGCGTCGATCGTCGTGAAGCCGTCCATCACCTCCGCCGCTCAGCTCAAGGGGCAGTCGCTCGCCAGCCCGTCGCTCGGCAACACCCAGGACGTGGCGGTGCGGTACTGGCTCAAGCAGCAGGGGCTGACCACCAGCGCGACCGGCGGCGGCGACGTCGCGATCAAGCCGACCACCCCGAACTCGGCGGCCGTGCTCGAGTTCAAGTCCGGGCAGATCGCCGGCGGCTCAGAGCCGTCGCCCTATGACGTCGAGATGGTCCAGGACGGCGGCAAGGTGCTGCTGTCCGAGCCGGGCACCACGACCGTGCTGATGGTCACCCAGTCCTTCCTTTCCGCGCACCCGGCTGTCGTCAACGACCTGCTGAAGGCCAACCTTGACGCGCTCAACTACATCAAGAGCGACCCGTCAGGCGCCCAGGCCGCGGCCAACGCGGAACTCGCCGCCTCCACCGGCAAGCCGCTCAAGTCCGCGGTGCTCGGCCCGGCGTGGAAGGAGATCACCTTCACCGCCGACCCGGACGCCGCGTCGCTGAGCGCCGACGCGCAGCAGGCCGAGACCGTCGGGCTGCTCAAGCCGGTCAACCTCAGCGGGATCTTCGACCTCACCCCGCTCAACAACCTGCTCAGCGCCGTCGGCCAGTCGTCGGTGAGCGGATAACACCATGAGCGCGACAGCGGTCACGGAGGCGCCGGCGGCGGTCACGCTCGCCGGCGTCTCCAAGGTGTTCGGGCGGGGCGGCAGCGCCGTCCCCGCCCTCGACCAGGTGAGCCTGGCGGCGGAGCCAGGGGAGTTCACCTGCCTGATCGGGGCGTCCGGCTGCGGCAAGTCGACGCTCCTTAACCTGGTGGCCGGGCTGGACCAGCCGACCAGCGGCGAGATATCCGTCGGCGGCCGCGTCGCGCTGATGTTCCAGGAGCCCGGCCTGTTTCCCTGGCTCACGGCGGCGGGCAACGTCGAGCTGGCGCTGCGCGCCCGCGGCGTGCGGAAGGCCGAGCGCAAGCAGCGGGCGGCTGAGCTGCTGGACACCGTCCACCTCGCCGGGTTCGGCAAGAAGCGGCCGCACGAGCTGTCCGGCGGCATGCGGCAGCGCGTCGCGCTGGCCAGGGCGCTGGCCCAGGACGCCGACGTGCTGCTGATGGACGAGCCGTTCGGCGCGCTGGACGCGATGACCAGGGACCTGCTGCACGACGAACTGGACCGGGTCTGCGAGGGCCGGAACCTGACCGTGCTGTTCGTGACGCACAACGTCCGCGAGGCGGTGCGCCTCGGCGACCGGGTGGTGCTGCTGAGCAGCCGGCCCGGCCGGGTCATCGCCGAGTACAAAGTGCCCATCGAGCGGCCGCGGCGGATCGACTCCGCGCCGGTCGCCGAGCTGGCCGGCACGATCACCGACCGGCTGCGGGAAGAGGTGGGCCGCCATGGCAAGTAGCACGCTGATCGGGCTCGACGCCCTCGACACCGTCGCGCCGGCGCCGCGCGGCGGGCGGCAGACCGCCAGGAAGGCCTGGAGCGCGGTGTGGCCGAAGCTCGCGGCCCTCGCCATCGTGTGGGTCATCTGGGAGCTGATCCACCTGTCCGGCTGGAAGAAGTACGTCATCCCCGGCCCCGGCGTCACGCTGAGCAACCTGTGGGACCAGGCGCACACCGCGGTGTTCTGGAGTGCGGTCGGGACGACCCTGGGGCGGGCCGGGCTCGGCTACGCGCTGGCGCTGCTGATCGGCATCGTGGTGGGCTCGCTGGTGGCCAGGATCCGGCCGCTGCGGGCGGCGGTCGGCTCCCTGATCACCGGCCTGCAGATCATGCCGTCGCTCGTCTGGTTCCCGTTCGCGATCATCCTGTTCGGGATCACGACCCAGGCGATCCTGTTCGTGATCGTGATGGCCGGGGCCCCGTCGGTCGCCAACGCGGTGATCGCCGGCGTGGACTACACCCCGCCGCTGCTGGTCAAGGCGGCCAGGATGATGGGCCTGCGACGGCTGTCGCTGCAGCGTCACCTGTACCTGCCCGCGTCGCTGCCCACGTTCGTCGCCGGCCTGAAGCAGGCGTGGGCATTCACGTTCCACGCCCTGGTCGCCGGCGAGCTGATCGTGATCATCGCCAACAAGCCGTCGCTCGGCGTGCTGCTGTCCAGCGACCAGGACCAGGCGGACATGACCAGTGTCGTCGCGATCATGATCGTGTTCCTGATCATCGGGATCGCCGTGGACGGCTTGTTCGGCGTCGCGAACAAGGCGATCCGCCGCCGCTGGGGGCTAGAGCAGGCGTTATTACAGAATTCTTGTTCCCTCGGCGTGTTCGCGCGCGAACCGGATTGTGGCCGTGTAACTTGATTCCGCCGTTTGACGACATAAGCCGACGGGGAGTCCCGATGGAACATGGGGAGGCCGTAGTGACGGCCGCCGAACCCGAGCTCGACGAGGCCCTGGCCAACGCCATCCGCCAGCTCATCTCGGGAGCCCTCGACGCCGACGCGAGATCCGCGCCCGCGGCGTAAGCCTGTCGCACACGCCCGCACAGACTGCCTAAACGATCGCTGCCTAAACGATCGTCCCCAGCGGGTGTTCCAGGCGGGTCGTGAACGCGGCCAGCCAGCGCGCGGCCAGGGCGCCGTCGAGCGCACGGTGGTCGATCGAGAGGGTGCAGCGCATCACGGTAGCTATGGTGACGACGCCGTCGGTGACGACCGGCTGCTGTTTCGCCGCGCCGACCGCGAGAAGGCCGGACTGCGGCGGATTGATGATCCCGGAGAACTCCAGCGTCCCGTACATGCCGAGGTTCGAGACGGAGAGCGTGCCGCCCTCCAGCTCATCCTGCCGTAGGCGCCGCTCCCTGGCGCGCCCCGCGAGGTCCTGCGATTCCCTGGCAATATCCGACAGGCGCTTGCCGTCGACTCCGCGCAGCACCGGCGTGACCAGACCGCCCTCGGTAGCGACAGCAATCGATATATCGACAGAGCCGTGCTCCACGAGGCCCTCATCGTTCCACGTGACATTGGCTTCGGGCACGTCGCGGAATGCCGCCCCGACCGCCATGACGACGAAGTCATTGACCGAGATCTTGACCGGCGAGCTCTCGTTGATGCGTTTACGCAGTTCAAGCACCTCATCGACGACGCACTCGGTGACCATATAGAAGTGCGGCGTCGTCGCCTTGGACTCGGTCAAGCGGCGGGCGATGGCACGCCGCATCGGCGTATGGGGCACGAGCCGATCGCCGGCCACGACCGGGGTTGATGCTTGCACTGGCGCTGGCGCTTGAACCGGTTCGGGCTCCACGCGTTCGGGCTGGGCCGCCAGGAACTGCTCCAGGTCTCGGCGGACGATCCGCCCATTCGGGCCCGTGCCCGCGATCGCTGCGAGGTCGATGCCCCGCTCGCCGGCGATCTTCCGCACGAGCGGGCTGGCGAAGATCCGCGATCCGTCCACTCCGGCCGGCGATTGGTGCCCGTTGGTGGTCGATGGCCCATCGACCACACTCTTTGGTGGACGATGTCCCATCGACCACGTTCCGGATGGCGGCGGGGCTGGCGTTTCGGTGCCGAGGGCGGCGTCTATGTCGGCGTCGGTTTCGCCGTCGGCGACGAGGACCGCGATGGGCTCGCCGATCTCGCCAGTGTCGCCAACCGCCAGGACCAGGCGCCCCACGACGCCGGCCTCTTCGGCGGCGTACTCCACGAGCGCCTTCTCGGTCTCGATCTCCGCAAGAGGCTGGCCAACGGCCACCTCATCACCAGGCGCCACCAGCCAGCTGGCGATCGCAGCCTCAGAAGCGCCAGCGAGGACGCTGGGCATCCGCACCACGGAGGCCATTACCGCCGCACCTCACCCGACGGGCGGGAAGCAGGGGCCGCCGGGGAGATTCCTGGCGATGTTCCGGAGGACTGTCGCCAGGAATCTGCCCCAAGGCCCTCGCGACCCGATGACCCCGGGGCCGGGCCGCCGCCGAAGGCGGCGCGTACTCGCTCGAGGCCGCCCACCACATCCGAGGTCTGCGCGATCGCCGCCCGTTCGAGCACCTTCGAGATCGACGGCGCCGCCTCGCCGCCGGTCACGCGCTGCACGGGCTGGTCCAGCCAGTCGAAGAAGCGTCGCTGGATCTCGTCGGCGAGCCAGCCGCCGTACGACGTGCCGAGGCCGCCCTGCTCCACGATGAGCACCGCGTTCGTTTTCCTGACCGACTCGCCGACCGTCTCCCAGTCGAGCGAGGCCCGGTCGAGGAAGCGCAGGTCGATGAGCTCGGCGTCGATGCCGGTCTGCTCGATCGCCTCCAGGGAGTGCGACACCATTGACAGATAGGTCAGCACCGTCACGTCGCGGCCCGCGCGGCGGACCGCCGCGCGGCCGAACGGGATCTGGTAGTCCAGGTCGCCGACCGGGATGTCGCCCTCGGTGCCGTACAGGTCCACGTGCTCGAGCACCAGCACCGGGTCCTCGATCGCCAGCGCGGCGTTCATCATGCCCACGTAGTCGTAGGGCGTCGAGGGTGCCATGATCCGCCAGCCGACGCTGGTCGCGAAGATGCCGGCCGGGTCCATGCTGTGCTGCGACCCGTAGCCGGTGCCCATCGCGACCTTCGTGCGCAGCACGAGCGGCACCGGGTTCCGGCCGCCGAACATGTGCCTGGCCTTCGCGATCTGGTTGAACACCTGGTCGGCCGCGACCCACAGGAAGTCCGGGTACATGAACTCCACGACCGGGCGGAACCGGCCGTCCAGCGCCAGCCCGCCGCCCAGCCCGGCGAACGCGTTCTCCGAGATCGGCGTGCCGAGCACGCGGCCGGGGAACTTCTTCGCCAGGCCCTTGGTGGCCCCGTTCGTGCCGCCGTTGAGTTTGTGCACGTCCTCGCCCAGGACGACGATGCGCTCGTCCGCGGACATCCGCCGGTCCATGACCCGCGACACCGCGTCGATGAACTTGCCGCGTTTCAGTTCACCGCGAAAGTCCGGCTGCTCCACGGCGCGCGCGCCCGCGATCTCGGACAGGTCGCCGCGGATGCCCACGTCAACGAACGCCGGGTCCGGCCACAGCGACGGCCTGATGCGTCGTACGCCCTTCCCAGGGGGAGACGGGGGGCGGGAGCCCCCCGTGCGGGGGCCGTGGGGACCAGCGTCGGGGTCCTGCTCGGTCAGGGCGGCGGCCGCCGCCTTCATCGCGTCCACCGCCTGGGCCCGCACGGCCGCCACGCCGGCCTCGTTGATCAGCCCGAGTTTCGTCATCTCCGCCGCGACCCGCTCCAGCGGGTCGCGGGCCCGCCACGCGGCCTCCTCCTCCTTGGTCCGGTAACCGAACGCGGATCCGGGGAACGGGCCGTTCTGGTGGAAGAAGCGGTAGACGAGCGCCTCGATGACCACTGGCCCCTCGCCGGCGCGCAACGCCAGCAGGGCACGCTCCATCGCCAGGTGCACGGCGAGCGGGTCCATGCCGTCGACCCGCCAGGCCGGGATGCCGAAGCCGAGCGCCCGCGCCGACAGGCGCGGCTCCCCGGTGGCTTCCTCGACGGTGGTGGAGACGGCGTAGCCGTTGTTCTCGATGAAGAAGCACAGCGGCAGCTTCCACGCGGCCGTGAGGTTGAGGCTTTCCAGCACCGACCCGATGTTGGCCGCGCCGTCGCCGAAGTACGTGACCGTGACGTCGGACGTGCCGGAATGCTGCTGCGCCCAGGCGTTGCCCGCCGCCATCGGCACGCCGCCGCCGACGATCGCGTTGGTGCCCAGCGCCCCGGCCTCGAACCACTGCAGGTGCATCGAGCCGCCGCGCCCGGCGCAGTAGCCCTGGGCGAGCCCGAGGATCTCCGCCAGCGTGCGCTGCAGCACCTCCGCCACCTCTTGTGTCACCAACGACCCCAGGTCGAGTACGCCCTTCGTCACGTGGGTGAGCGACTTGGCGAGGAACTGGTGGTGGCCGCGGTGCGAGCCGTTGACCGCGTCCGCCGAGCGCAGCGAGACGATCGAGCCGACCGCGCCGCCCTCCTGCCCGATGCTGGAGTGCGCGGGGCCGTGCACGAGGCCTTCGCCGGCCAGCTCGAGGACCGTCTCCTCGAAGGCGCGGATGAGGTGCAGCTGGCCCAGCATGGTGGCGAGCAGCGCGGGATCGGCGGCCTTCCAGTCGGCCGCCGTGGTGGTCAGCTCGTTCCATTCCGAGCCCGGTTGAAGGCGCTTCACGCGTGGCATGGCACGAGGCTATCGCGAGCGCGCTAATGTATCCACATCGAGGGGAGATCGCGGGACGAAGCCAGAGAAAGCAGCGTACGTTCCGAATAATTGGATACATAACCACAGGAGAGCGAGGGCTGGTGACCAGAGGCATTCCGGGGCTGCGCGGCGGTGACCACGTCGGGATCACCGTGCCCGACATGGAGCAGGCGCATGCGTTCTTCACCGGCGTGCTCGGCTGCGACTACGTCTACTCGCTGCCAGAGATGCGGCACGACGACGACTGGATGCTTGAGCACCTGAACGTCGACCCGCGCCGGGTCGTGCGGGAGATCCGGTTCTACCGCTGCGGCTTCGGCCTGAACTTCGAGGTCTTCGAGTACGAGCCGCACGACGACCAGCGACCGGAGCCGCGCAACAGCGACGTGGGCGGCCACCACGTCGCCTTGTACGTCGATGACATGGACGCCGCCGTCGACTACCTGCGGTCACGGGGGATCCGGCTGCTCGCCGGGCCGGTCGCGAGCCGCAACGCGTCGGCCGGGCAGCGCTGGCAGTACTTCCTGTCCCCGTGGGGCATGCAGTTCGAGCTGGTGAGCTATCCCGGCGGCAAGGCGTACGAGCGGGACGCGGCCGTGAAGCTCTGGCATCCTGCGGCCCCCGCGGACTGACGCGATGGTCATCACCGCCGACGCGGGCTACCGCGATAACGTCGTCAGCCACCGGATCGCCGAGAGCCTGCGTACCGCGATCCTGGACGGCAGCTACCGGCCAGGGGAGCGGATCAGGCAGGAGGACGTCGCGGCGCGCTCGGGCGCGAGCCGGATCCCGGTCCGCGAGGCGCTGCGGATGCTCGCCGCCGAAGGGCTCGTGACCCTCGTCGCGAACTCCGGCGCCTGGGTCACCAGGCTGACCATGGCCGAGTGCGCCGAGCTGTACCTGATCAGGGAACGGCTCGAGCCGCTGCTGCTGCGCAGCAGCATGCCGCGACTGGGGGAGGCGGAGATCGGCAGGCTGGCCGAGCTGACGGAGGCGATGGAGGCCGCGGGCACCGACGTGGACGCGTTCCTGCGCGCCGACCGCGAGTTCCACCTGTCCAGCTACGCGGGCGCGGCACCGGGCGAGACGTGGCAGATCATTCACCGGATGTGGAATACGACACAGCACTACCGGCGCGAGTTCACCCAGCGGGCGGCGCGCGCCGGTGCCGGCAACGGCGCTAGCGGAGGGGCGGGCGCCGGCGGCGGGCTCGGCGTCACGCACCTGGAACACCGGCTGCTCCTCGATTGCGTGCGCCGGCAGGACGCGGACGACGCCGAGCGGGTGCTCGTCACGCACATCCGCCGCACACGGCTCGAGCTGGAAAAGCATCCGGAGATCTTCGCGCCCTGATCTCACTGTGACTTGACAAGAGCCTTCTGTGCCAGCAAAGTTGCAATCGATTGCAACCTAAGCTGAGCGGGACAGCTGAATCAAAGGAGGACGCGTTGGGGAACGGGGCGCCCACGGTGGGGTGGATCGGCACCGGGCGGATGGGCTATCAGCTGGCGCTGCGCCTGCTGCGGGCCGGCAACGACGTCGCCGTGTACAACCGCACCAAGGCCAAGGCAGAGCCGCTCGCGGCCAGCGGCGCGAAGATCGTCGACCGCCCCGTGGACCTCGCCGACCGCGACGTCGTCTTCATCATGGTCGCCGCCGACCGCGACCTCGAAGCCGTCCTCACCGGCGACGGCGGCCTGCTGACCGGCACCCAGGCGCCGGACATCATCGTCGACTCCTCCACCGTCTCCCCGCAGGTCTCGGCCGAGGCCCGCGCCGTCGCCGCGGGCGCTGGCGCCGGATTCCTCGCCGCCCCCGTTAGCGGCAACCCCAAGGTCATCGCGGCGGGCAAGCTCACCGTCGCCGTCTCCGGCCCGAAGGAGGCGTTCGACGCCGTCGCGCCGCTGCTGGCGACGTTCGGCCGCGGCGTCACCTACTGCGGTGAGGGCGAGACCGCCCGCCTGGTCAAGATCGCGCACAACGTCTTCCTCGGCGTCGTCATCCAGGCGCTGACTGAGATCACCGTCCTCGCGGAGCGCGGCGGCGTGAGCCGCGCCGCGTTCCTGCGGTTCCTCAACGACTCGGTGCTCGGCTCGGAATTCTCCAGGTACAAGTCGCCGGCGCTGGTGAACCTCGATTTCCACCCGTCCTTCACCACCGTGCTGCTCCGCAAGGACCTCCAGCTCGGCCTCGCCGCGGGCCGGGAACTGGGGGTGCCGATGCCGCTGGCGGCCACGGCCGACATGCTCATCGCGCAGGCCGTCGGGGCCGGCTACACCGGCGATGACTTCGCTACGCTCATCCTTGAGCAGGCCCGCCGTTCCGGCTACGCGCTCGAGGCGGAGAACGTCGAGGTCGACGACGGGCTCGCAACAGACGACGGGCTCGCAGCAGAGGAGGCCTGAGCCGTTATGTCGCAGCGTCCAGCTGGTGTGCGCCCCATCGGCGCCCCCGGGCACATGGGAGTGGACTACGAGGAGCGCGTCGACTTCGGCCGGCTCCGGTCGTACCGGCTCGCCCGGGCGCAAGAGGCGCTGCGGACGACCGAGTGCGGCGCCTTCCTGCTCTTCGACTTCTACAACATCCGCTACACGACGCAGACCTGGATCGGCGGCGCGCTCGGCGACAAGATGATCCGCTACGCGCTGCTGTTCCGCGACAGGGACCCGATCCTGTGGGACTTCGGCTCGGCGGTGCGGCACCACAAGCTGTACTCACCGTGGCTGCCCGATTCGAATTGGCGCCCGGGGTTCCTCGGCTTCCGCGGCGCTGTCGCGCCCGACGCGGGCCTGATGCGCGACGCCGTGACCGAGATCGTGTCTGAGCTGCGCGCGGCCGGCGTGGACGGCGCGCCGCTCGGCATCGACATCGTGGAGCCGCCGTTCCTGTTCGAGCTGTCGCGGCAGGGCATCTCTGTCCAGGACGCCCAGCAGGCCATGCTCGACGCCCGGGTCATCAAGTCGCCCGACGAGATCATGCTGCTCAATCAGGCCGCGGCGATGGTCGACGGCGTCTACCAGGACATCGTCGACGTGCTGAAGCCGGGCATCAGGGAGAACGAGATCGTCGCGCTCGCCAACAAGCGGCTGTACGAGCTCGGCAGCGACCAGGTGGAGGCGGTCAACTCGATCTCCGGCGAGCGCTGCAACCCGCACCCGCACAACTTCACCGACCGGATCATCCGCCCCGGCGACCAGGCCTTCTTCGATATCATCCACTCGTTCAACGGCTACCGCACCTGCTACTACCGCACCCTCGGGGTGGGCTCGGCGACGGCGGCGCAATACGACGCGTACAAGCAGGCCCGCGAGTGGATGGACGCGGCGATCGCCGCGATCAAGCCGGGCGTGTCGTCCGACGTCGTCGCCTTGACGCTGCCGCGCGCGGAGGATTTCGGGTTCGAGAGCGAGATGGCGGCGTTCGGCCTGCAGTTCGCGCACGGCCTCGGCCTGGGCCTGCACGAGCGCCCGATCATCTCCCGGCTGAACTCGCTGTCGCACCCGCTGGAACTGCAGGCCGGCATGGTCTTCGCGATGGAGACGTACTGCCCGGCGAGTGACGGCATCTCCGCCGCCCGCATCGAGGAAGAGGTCGTCGTCACCGACTACGGCACCGAGATCCTGACGAAGTTCCCCGCTCAGGATCTCTTCATCGCGAACAAGTACTGAACGGCTTTCTCTCAACGCTTCAAAGGTGCCGATACCGTCGAGGTTTCATGATCACGAAAGAAAAGTACGCGCATAGGAGATTTTTCTTTCGTCAAAAGGCTTTGCCCGATGCTGGGCGCTTGCCGGAGGTGAGCAGGTCGAGGACGGCGCGTTCGGCGCGGCCGTGGGTGGCGGCGTCGCCGAATTCCTGGCCCTTGCCGAGGTCGGGGAGGGCGGAAGCGATCGTGACGCCTTTCTCGTACCGCGCGATGACCCGCGGGTCGATGTAGGAGGCGCGCGCTACGGCCGGGGTGTTGCCGAGGTAGCTGGCCACCTCCTTGACGACCCGGGCGATGGCGCGCTTGCGGGCGGCCGGCGACCCGGCGGCTTGCACAGAGACGGCCAGCCCCACGGCGGCGAGCACGGTCGCGTGCCAGGTGCGGAAGTCCTTGGCGGTGTAGTCGTCTCCGGAGATCTCGCGCAGATAGTCGTTGATGTCCCCGGCGGTGACGTTGTGCCAGCGCTTGCCGCTGCGGTAGACGAGGAGATCCTCGAGATCCGGGCGGGATCGTCGCAGCTTCAGGCTGCGGACGACGGAGAAGACGTCGGAGTCGACGACGGCCTGCTCCTGCTGCTTGCCGCTCTTCCCGATGTAATCGAAGCCGATCTCGCCGTTCCTGCTGCACCTCACCTGCTCGCGGCGGATGGTGGCCAGTCCGTACGAGCCGTTCTCGGCCGCGTACTCGTCGCCGCCAGGGCGGAAGAATCCCAGGTCGATCAGCCGGATGGCGGCCGCGAGCACGCGCTCCCTGGACAGCGTCGCGGGGCCGCGCAGATGACGGCCGGCCACGGCCCGGATCTTCGGCAGCGTCCGGCCGAATTCCAGCACCCGGTCGAACTTCTCCTGGTCCCGCAGCTCGCGCCACCTGTCGTGGTACCGGTACTGGCGGCGGCCTGCTGCGTCAGTACCCACCGCCTGGATGTGGCCGTCTGGATCGGGGCAGATCCATACGTCTTCCCACGCCGGAGGGATGACCAGCGCCTTGATGCGGGACAGCGTCGCGGCGTCGGTAACCGGCGCGCCACGCGGCCCCAGGTAGCGGAACCCGCGCCCGCGGCGCTGCCGCCCAATCGCCGGGCCGGTGATCTCGCTCCGCACCAGCTCCTCATCGCGCACCAGCCTTGCTTTCCCGCCAGCCGGCTGTTCATGCGCGGCTCACGAAGGCGTGCCGGCGGCTTTCTCGATGTGCTCCTTGTAGGCTTCCGCCGTCTCCTGCAGGTGCGTCGCGACGGTATCGGCCGTTTGCTCCGCGTGCGTCTTCCTGACCGTGGGCGCCGGCCAGCGGGCTGTCAGCTCCAGCCGGGTTCCTTCGGCAACCGGCGTGAGAAGGAGCAGCCTCTCGGTATCCGGATGCCCGATGCGCTGCGTGACCGCGCGGCGGCCCTCGGCCAGTTCCTTGACCACGTCGACGATCGCGGTGAACCGGTCATCATCGTGGCGCTGCACGGTGTACTGCAATTCTCCGACCGACCGCTGCGGCGTGCCCGGCACGGTCCCCGCCCAGACGACCGTCTCCGGGTCGATAAGACGGCTGGAATCCGGCGCCCACACCGTCTGCCAGACGGCGCCTGGCTCGGCGCTGATCACCGCGCTGGCGGAGGCCTGCCCGGTCTTCTTCGGCAGCTCGAAGCCGGCGCACACGTCTCGCATCTCCGCGGACATGGCATCCGGCGGCCAGGGCATCCGGCCTTCGGCGATCGCCTGCAGGCGATCTGCCCAGTCCGTGACGGTGCGGTGCCAGTACTTCTGGTAGCTGCCCTTGTCGATCCTCGGGACGACCTCGCTGACCGCCACGCTCAGCGTGCAGCCACCCGCCCGGGGCCGCACCGACAGCGTCAGCGTCTCCTTCCGGCTAGGCGCCGACCGTACCTGCCAGCGGACCAGCTGGCCGGGAACTTCCTCCCGCACGTCAACCACGGCGCAGTGCACGTCGTGCTTGCCGGAGACGATCATGCAGCACAGCCGGTCCGTTCCGGGAACCGCCGCAGGGACCGCGAACGCGAAGCGGTGGCCGGGCATGGCCGCCAGCGCCGCGGGCGACGCCGCCAGCGCCCACACGCGCTCGGGATCGGCGTCAACCTCCTGCTCGCGGGTCACCCGCACGGTTGCTTCCCACATCACGACTCCGTTCCGGCACCGCCGCAGATCACGCCAGCGATCTATTGTAAGAAGCGTGTTCGCGCGCCAGCAGGCCATGGATCACCCTGACAAGCCGGCCATCATCATGGCATCGACAGGCGACACCGTCACCTTCGGCGAGTTCGAGGCCCGCAGCAACCAGATAGCGCACCTGCTGCGGGATGCCGGACTGCGGCGGGGAGACCACATCGCGGTCTTGATGGAGAACAGCCCGCAGCTGCTTGAGATCGCGGGCGCCGCCGAACGGACCGGCCTGTACTACTCCCTGATCAACACCTACCTCGGCGCCGACGAGGTGGCCTACGTGGTGGCTAACTCGCAGGCGAAAGTGCTGTTCAGCTCGGCCGCCAGGCGAGAGGTGGCGGAGGCTGCGGCCGCGAAATGCCCGGGGCTTGACCGCATGCTGATGACCGGCCCTGGCCCGCTGCCGGCCGGCTGGGAACCCTACGACGCGGTGGTCGCCGGGTACCCCGACGTCCCGGTTCCCGACGAGGCGCTCGGCGCGGCCATGCTGTACTCGTCGGGCACGACCGGCCATCCCAAGGGCGTCCTGCGCGCGCTGCCGGAGGGCGGTCCCGACCAGCCGCTGCCGGTGATGGCGTTCGTGCAGGGGCTGTTCGGGTTTCGCGCGGGCATGACCTACCTCAACCCGGCGCCGCTGTATCACTCGGCGCCCGGCGCGAGCGTGGCGGCGGCACTGCGCATGGGGTGCACCACCATCGTGATGGAGCATTTCGACGCCGAGCAGTGGCTGGCTCTTGTCGAGCGCTACCGGGTGACCCACTGCCAGATGGTGCCGGTGATGTTCAACCGGCTGGTGCGCCTGCCTGACGACGTGCGGGTACGGTACGACACTTCATCGCTCGAGTGCATCGTCCACGCGGCCGCACCGTGCCCCGTCCATGTCAAGCGGGCGATGATCGACTGGCTCGGCCCGATCATCACCGAGTACTACGGGGCCACGGAGGCCAACGGCTTCACGTTCTGCACCAGCGCCGAATGGCTCGCCCGTCCCGGCACGGTCGGCCGTGCCGTCCTCGGGGAACTGCTCATCCTGGACCCCGGGGGCAGCCAGTGCCCGGCCGGGACCGACGGGACCGTCTGGTTCCGCGGCGCGACCGCGTTCGAGTACTTCCAGGATCCGGCGAAGACCGCCGAGAGCCGGTCTGGCGACGGCGCGGCCAGCACGGTGGGGGATATCGGCCACGTCGACGCGGACGGGTTCCTGTACCTGACCGACCGGCAGAGCTACATGATCATCTCCGGCGGGGTCAACATCTATCCGCAGGAGACAGAGAACGTCCTGGCGGCTCATCCAGCGGTCCTGGACGTGGCGGTCATCGGCGTACCGAACGAGGATCTCGGCGAGGAGGTCAAGGCGGTGGTGCAGCTCGCCGACCCGGCCGCCGCCAGTCCTGCCCTCGCCCAGGAGCTGATCGCCTACTGCAGGGACAGGCTCGCCCACTTCAAGTGCCCGCGGACCGTCGACTTCGTGCCCGAGCTGCCCCGGTCCGAGACGGGCAAGCTGTACAAGCGCATGCTGCGCGACGCGTACTGGGCCGGTCACCAGTCCCCGATCGTCTAGCCGACCGCGCTGATAACAGCAAGAAGCGCGGGACGCGCCGACCTCGACCCGTGGCCCGGGGCTGGCGTAGCGTCGAGGGGTGACTCTTACCACCGACAACGCGGTGCTGCTCCTCATCGACCTGCAGCAGAAGCTCGTGCCCGTCATCGCCGACGGGGACGCGATGGTCGCCAGGTCCGTGCGGCTGGCCGAGGCGGCGCAGCTCCTCGGCGTGCCGGTGCGCGCTACCGAGCAGTACCCGGCAGGCCTGGGCCCGACCGTCGCGGCGCTGGCGGCCTACCCGCAGGAGACGCTGGCCAAGACCACGTTCTCCGCGGCCGGGGATCCCGGGTTCGACGCGCTGCTGCCGGCCGGCACGCGGCAGGTCGTGATCGCCGGGTGCGAGGCTCACGTCTGCGTGCTGCAGACCGCGCTCGACCTGGTCGATGCCGGGTACCGCGTGGCCGTGGCCGCCGACGCGGCCAGCTCGCGCGACCCGGCTGACGCGGCGGCCGGGATAGCCCGTGCCCGGCAGCACGGCGTCGACATCGTGACCTCGGAGATGGTGCTCTTCGAATGGCTTCGCGACTCGCGCAACCCCAGGTTCCGCGACGTGCAGAAGCTGCTCAGGTGAGCTCCCGCTACGCGTAGGTCCTGGCGACCCGAAGCGCTGCGGCGCCGGACGGACCGGTGGCGCGCAGTCCCGACACCGCGGGGTCAAGGCGCTGGGCGGCCACCCGGCAGAAGGCCCCCGCAGGCCCGCTGATCTCTGACTCGGCGTCGTCCGGCCCGAAGGTCCAGGTGGTCGCCCCGTCCGGCGCCGTCAGCGAGCACCGCACGGCGGCCGGCGCCTCGCCGGCGAGCGACAGCGCGTACGGCAGCGTCCGGTGCGCTAGCCACGCGATGTGCCGCAGTCGGCTGGTGTCGGGAAAGTCGATTCCGAACGGGCCCGTGATGTCTAGTCCGTGCGCCCAGTACTCCGCCAGCCGGGTCGTCGCCAGGGTCGCGGGCTTCACCGGCCCGGCTACCCATTGCAAGGGCTGTTGCGGGTCGGCGGCGCGCAGCGCCGCCACCGCGGCGTCGCGGCTCTGCCGCCACCGGAGGAAGACCTCCGACGGCGCGGCTCGCTCCGCTTCGACCATCCGGGCCGCCCACTCGTCGACCGTGACGTCCGCGGCGGCGCCTGCCCTCGGACCCGTGCCGCCCGCGCTGGTCGCCACGCCTTCGTCTCCTTGCGCCAGGTGCAGCACCACGTCGGCGACTGACCAGCCGTCGGCGGCCGAGTCCGCCAGCCACTGCGCCTCGGTCAGCAGGCTGAGGATGCTGTCCAGCCGCACCGCTTCCGCGACAAGATCGTCAATAACCGTCACCGCCACCCTCCTCACCGTCCGGACGTAAAGGGCCATTCTGTCAGCGGTTGTTCGCCTAGGCGACCCGACGGCAGTATGAGCGAATTTCATGATCACGTAAGAAAATTGTGCGTATAGGAAGATTTTTCTTCGTGATCATGGTGAAAGGCATTTGGCTTCGCGCGTTCGGCGGGCTGCGACGACCCGGCGCCGCCAGAATTCTGACGGTCGCCCTATAGTGACTGCCATGTCGATCGCTGCGTCCGTACCAGACACGCCGGTGGCCTCGGTAGCCGAGGCCATAGCCCGGATGGAGGCAATTGACGCGGCGCTTCCCGCGGCGGACGGGGTGGCGTGTTTCAACCGCATGTACCTGGCTGTGATCCAGGAGGTGAACAGCCGGATCAGCGCGGGCTTTTTCGCTGACCCGGTATTCATGGCCCAGCTGGATGTCACGTTCGCGAACCTGTACTTCACCGCGGCCGGCGCACTGGGCGACCTGGCGGCCGTGCCTCTGGCGTGGCTGCCGCTCGCGGAGCGCCGGGACATGGCGGGCATCGAGCCGATCCAGTTCGCGCTGGCCGGAATGAACGCCCATATCAACCATGACCTGCCGCTGGCGCTGGTCCGCACGTGCGCGGCGCTGGCTACCTCACCCGACGCCGACCCGCATTTCGCTGATTACCAGAAGGTCGACGAGCTGCTCGACGGGGCCGAGCAGTCCTTCAGGGAGTCGTTCGAGACCGCCGCTGAGCTGGCCGTCGACCGTCACCTGGCGGCGGTTGCCGACCTCATCGGCAACTGGACGATCAACGACGCCCGCGACCTGGCCTGGACCAACTGCCTGCTGCTGTGGGCGGTGCGCGACGACCCGATCGCGCGCGGGCTCTTCCTCGACGCACTCGCCGCCTCAACGACGCTGGCCAGCCGCATGCTGCTGGTGGCCGTCTAAGGCCGCTCAGTCCAAGGCCGCCGCTCAGTACGGGGACGGCTGGTTGAAGATCACGGCGAGGCTGGAGATCTTGCCGTCGCGGATGCTGAAGTAGCTGGTCATGACGAAGTCGTCGGGCAGGTTCGTCTTGTCGTAGGTGCCGTCGAAGGCGGCCCGCACGAGGATGTCGCCGTGGTGGTCGATGACCTCGCGGACCTCCATCGTCACGTGGTCGCCGACGAACTCCTTGGCGAAGAAGGCCCTCATCGCCTCGGTGCCCCACATCTCCCTGCGGTTGTCGTTGACGTAGGCGTCCGGGGTGAAGGTGGCGACGATCCGGTCGGTGTCGAGCGCGTTCACGGCGGTGATGTACTCGGCGACGATGGCGGGCAGTTCGGTGCTCACGGCTGGTCCTCCTCAGGATCTCAGCGGCAGGCTCGTTCCGGCCGCTGAGATCCACCCTCGGCGATGCCCTGGCGGGAGGGTCAACAGCCAGCCGGCGCCTTGACTCTCCCCCTAGTGGAGGGCCCACACTGGCCAGGTGCCCGGCTCCCTGAGCTCCCTCACCATCGGCGACTTCTCCCGCGCCACCCACCTGAGCATCAAGACGCTGCGCTACTACCACAGGGTCCAGCTGCTGGAACCGGCTCAAGTCGACCACGACACCGGGTACCGGCACTACACCACGGACCAGATCCCGGTGGCGCAGGTCATCCGCCGGTTCCGCGACCTCGAGATGCCGATCGAGCAGATCCAGGCGGTACTGCGCGCCCCGGACCTGACGGCCCGCAACCGGCTCATCGCCGACCACCTGTCGCAGCTCGAGCAGGACCTGGCCAGGACACAGCAGGCGGTCGCGTCGCTGCGGGACCTGCTCGCCGACCCGTCCGCCGCCGCGCCGGTCAGCCACCGGCGGGTCGACGCGACGATGGCCGCGGCTGTCAGCGAAACCGTCGACGTCGGCGACCTGCTGCCGTGGTTCCTGGGGGCGCTGGGGGAGCTGTACGCCACCCTGGACGCGCGCGGCGTCGCCGCCTCGGGACCCGCCGGGGGCATCTACGCCACCGCGCTGTTCGCCGAGGAACGCGGCGAAGCGACCGTCTTCGTGCCCACCGCGGCGGAGGTTCAGGGCCTGGGGCGCGTCGCCCCGTTCACGGTCCCGGCCGCCGAACTCGCGGTCATCACGCACGCCGGCTCGCACGCCGACGTGGACCGCGCCTACGGCGCCCTGGCCGCGTACGTGAGCAGCCACGCCCTCCAGGTCGACGGGCCTATCAGGGAGTACTACCTCGTCGGCCGTCACGACACGGCCGACGCGGCCGCGTGGCGGACCGAGATCTGCTGGCCCATTTTCAGTACAGGGGTACCCGCTTAGCCCGGGAGGTCCTCCGGGCGCTTGGCGGCGAGGTGGCCGTGCAGCAGGCCGGTGGACTGGCCGACCTCGATCAGGTAGCCGTCCGGGTCCCGCATGTAGCAGCGGGTTTCCGCCCCGCGGTCGATGGGCGGAGTCACGAACTCCGCCCCCTGCGCCTTCCATTCCTCGTAGCAGGCCTGGATGTCAGCGACCCGCAGGTTCAGGAAGATGGACGTGGTGTTGCCTGGCTCGTAGTCGGCCACCGTGATGCCCGGCTTGTCGGGGGTCGGCGGTCCGCCGGGATTCATGATGATCCACGAATTGGACAGCTTGACCATGCACGGGTTTTCCTCGAGGACCACGGTGCCGCCGAGGACACGCGAGTAGAAGTCCCGGGACTTGGCGACCTTGCGGACCGTGATGAACAACGTGGCCAGGAAGCCCTCGGTGGGGTTGGGGAGGTTGGCGTAGTCGATGTAAGGCGTCGGCTCTGTCATGGTTGCCCCAACTCAGGATTTCAGCCAGGCCAGGAGGTCGGCGTTGATGACGTCGGCGTGCGTGGTGGGCATGCCGTGCGGGTAGCCGTGGTAGGTCTTCAGCGTCCCGTTCTTGACCAGCTTGGCGGTCAGGGGTCCGGAGTCGGCGTACGGAACGACCTGGTCGTCGTCGCCGTGCATGACGAGCACCGGCACGTTGATCTTCTTCAGGTCTTCGGTGAAGTCGGTCTGCGAGAAGGCGACGATTCCGTCGTAGTGCGCCTTCGCGCCGCCCATCATGCCCTGCCGCCACCAGTTATCGATGATGGCCTCCGATGGCTGAGCGCCTGGGCGGTTGTAACCGTAGAACGGTCCCGACGCGAAGTCGCGGTAGAACCGTGTGCGGTTGGTCGCGACTTGGTCCTGCAATCCGTCGAAGACTTCCTTGGGCAGGCCGCCGGGGTTGGCGTCGGTCTTGAGCATCAGCGGCGGCACGGAGCTGATCAGGACGGCCCTGGCGACCCGGCTTTCGCCGTGCCGGGCGATGTAGTGTGCGACCTCGCCGCCGCCGGTGGAGTGGCCGACGTGCACCGCGTTCTGCAGATCGAGATGCGCCGTCACCGCGGCCAGGTCGTCGGCGTAGTGGTCCATGTCGTGGCCGCCGCTGGTCTGGGTGGATCGTCCGTGGCCGCGCCGGTCGGCGGCGATGACGCGGTAGCCGTGCAGGAGGAAGAACATCATCGCCGTGTCCCAGTCATCGGCCGACAGCGGCCAGCCGTGGCTGAACACGATGGGCTGACCGGTTCCCCAGTCCTTGTAGAAGATCTCCGTGCCGTCAGTGGTCGTGATCGTGCCCACCTGGTACTCCCTCCCGTGGATGTGCCTGATCGCGGACTAGGGTCCGGCGAGACCCATGGTAAGCACGGGCGTTTTCGCGACGCCGGCCCGGGGCTACCGGTAGTGGCGGTCGATCTCGTTCGCGTAGCGGCGGCCGAGGGTGTCGCCGTTGTCCGCGATCCAGTCGGTGAGCTTGACCTGCCCGGTCGGCGGCTCACCGGAGTCGGCGAGGCCGTCGGCCATGGCGCGGTACTCCTCGCCGGTCAGCAGCCTGTCGCGCAGCACGACGCCGAGCGCCTCGGCCACCGGCGGCAGCAGCCAGCCGGGCGCCGGCACGATGACCGCACGGCTGCCGGTCGCTGCGCGGATCGCCAGGACCATCTCCCGGAACGTGAGCGACTGCGGCCCGACGGCGTCGACGGTGATGCTGGCGTCACGTCCGCCCAGGTCTGTCATGAGCCTGGCCAGGTCGTCGACGTGGATGGGCCGTATCCGGTAGCTGCCGTCGCCGCCGATAGCGAACACCGGCAGATGGCGCAGCAGCCAGGCGATGTTGTTGAGCAGCACGCCGTTGCCGCCGAACAAGATCGCGGGCCGCGCGATCGCGTACGGGATGCCGGTCGCCGTGAGGTCGCGTTCGACCTCGGCCTTGCCGCGGAAGTACGGGTACGGGGACGCGGCGTCGGCGTGGGTGATCGAGACGTGCACGACCCGCTGGACGCCGGCCCGCGAGGCGGCCTCGAACAGGACGCGGCTGTTGGCGACCGCGGTCTCGTGCGTCACGCCGCCGTGCGGGAACCGGACCCAGTAGGTGTTGTAGAGGGTGTGCGCGCCGCGCAGGTTGCGCTGCAGCGCGTCGGGGTCGGTGAAGTCCAGCGGGCGCGCGTCGATGGGGGTGCCGGCCGGGGCGCGGCCGGGGTGGCCGGTCAGCGTGCGCACCTGATGGCCGGCCGCGAGCAGCTCACGGGCGATCGCCGCCCCCGAGTAGCCGAACGCGCCGGTCACCACGTCGGTCTGCGGGCTTTCTGGCATCATGCCTCGCCTCCGTCGCTGGTCCCGTCACCGGTCCGCTACCCGCCGGCGAGCAGCTCCACCACGGGAGCGAACTGCTCGCAGAAGGCGGCGTTCACGCTGACGTAGGAGACGCCGATCTCGTCCCGGCGGCGCAGCAGCTCATCGGCCATCTGCCGCGGGCTGCCGCGCAGGATGAGCAGCGAGTCCCGCTCGACGAGCGTGGCGAAGTCGGCCTGCAGGAACCGCTGCACCCACGGCGGCGCCTCGTCGCCGACCACGAAGATCGGTGACTCGAACTCGATCGACCCGGCCCGCGTCCCCGCCGCCTCCCGGACCTCGGCGGCGAGCCGCGCCGCCTCCTCCCGGCTGGTGAGCGGGCCGATGGCCAGGGTGACGATGTCCGCCTTGGCGGCCGCCAGCGCGCGGGCC
>NZ_JBARCR010000029.1:0-10231 GCF_049794275.1 Trebonia sp. | reverse complement strand
GCGCGGGTGTGGTCGCGGGGGTGCACCCGGACCGGGTGATGCCTGGCGCGGATCCGTCCCGCGGGCTCGTTGTCACCGGGACAGTCGAGGCCGCGCGGCCGAGCGGGGCCGGCTGGGAGGCCGACCTGCGCGCCGGCGACGCGTCGTTCACCTGCCGCCTGCCCGACCGGCCCGACTCGGCACAGGTGTCGGTGACGCTCCTCGACCCCCCGCTCTTCGCCCCGGACGGCTCGCTGATCCCCGCCGCGGCAGGCGTCTCACCGCCCGTCTAGCGGACGGCGCAACCAGTGCGCGGGCGCCAGCGCCCCGCCAACCCGTGATGGTCTGCTCCCATACGTGGGCGACCCTCGCAGGCTGATAACAGCAAGAAGCGGTGGAGCCGCGGAGTCATTACGGGCCCGTTCGGGATAAAGCTGTTAACCCTCAGCGGCGGAGACCGTCAGCTTCGTGCTGTGGTAGGCGGCGCGGCAGGCCAGGTCGGGGCTGTAGCGGTCGATGATCTGCCGGACGCGGCGGGCCGCCAGCGGGCCGAGCAGGTCGTAGCAGGCGATGAACAGCTCACGGGCCGCGGCGCGCGGCCAGGCCGGCGGCAACAGCTCGTCGGGCAGGTCAGGGTCCATGGCGGGGAACGCGCGCCACTCGTCCATCACCCGGGTGCGGGCGACCAGGGCGTCCATCGGGGTGATCTCGCCGGCCTCGGTCTGGTCCCGCAGCAGGCTGGCGAACGCGATGAACTCCTCGTACCGCTTGCTCAGCCCGGCCAGGTCCCAGGCGCGGGCGGGGATCTCCGACGCCTCACCGCCGGAGGGCACCGCGGAGGCACGGAAGGCGGTCGCGGTGCTGATCCCCAGCTCCTTCAGCCTCGCCATCACGTCGCTGGCGTGGTCCCGCGGCGCGACCCACATGCCGTCGTACAGCGGCGCGAAGCCGAGCCACCGCAGCGCCTTGCGCAGCTCGTCACGGACCGCCCGGTGGTCCTCGGGGATGGAGAACGCGACAAGCGACCACTGCCCGTCCCACGGCGCGGCGCTGCCCCCGAAGGAGAAGATGCGCCGCGCGCCGTCGTCGAGCACGTCGGCGGCGCGTGAGCTCAGCCGGACGAACGTCCGCCGCCCGGTCCGCGACGTCACCAGGAGCCCGTTGCGGGTCAGCCGGGACAGCGCGGCCCGGGCCGCCGAGTCGCTGACGCCGAACTCGGCGAGCAGCGCGACGATCACGGCCGACGGCAGCGGCTCCGTCCGCTGCCACCAGTAGTCGCCGAGCAGCGTGAGCAGCAGCCGGGGCGGCCGCTGCGCGACCGGGCCCGGCGCCGTCCACGGCTGGGGTACGTCGTCCTCGAAATCGCTGAGGTACACGGATGCGCTGGTCACTGGAAGCTCACTGAACGAGGATAACTTCGGGGGTTCGACGCCGAGGAATCGGAAGCAGTTATGCCACAGGATGTCCTGTAGCTCGGCGTCCGAAAGTCCCATCGAGCGCAGGGTCTTGGCAATCGGCTCCTCCCGGGTCATCGCCGGGAAGTCGGAGCCGACCAGCAGCCGGTCGGTACCGAGCATGTCGGCGAGGTACCTGATCGCGCGCCGGTCGAAGACCAGCGAGTCGTAGTAGAAGCGGCGGGCCAGCTCGGTCGGGGAGTGCTCGGCGAACCAGGGCTTGGCCTCGGGACGTTCGGACTCGGGCAGCGGCGGCTCCTCGTTCCAGGTGCGGCCCCAGAACCACTGGGCGCGAGTCAGCACCAGCGGGAGCCCCCCGGCGGCGTGGCTGAACGAGATCCGCAGGCCCGGGTACTTCTCCGCCACCCCGCCGGTGATGATCGCCGCCGCGCCGAGCGTGGCCTCCGCGCCGACGCCGAACGTCGCGACCGCGGCACCGGGCAGCCGCTCGGACGGCACCGGCATGCCGTGCACGAAGACGGCCGCGCCGATCCGGTCAACCTCGGCCCAGAACCCGTCGAACTGGGGCTCGTGCAGCGACTTCCCGTTGATGTTGGAGGCGATCTCGACGCCGGCCAGGCCGGTCTTCACAACCTCGGTCAGCTCGGCCGCCGCCATGTCCGGGTCCTGCAGCGGCACCGTGCCGAGGCCGTAGAACCGGGTGGGGAAGGCGGCGACCAGGCCCGCGATGTACTCGTTGGTGACCCGGCACAGCTCCCGGCCGACTTCGGCGGGGGCCCGGTAGTTCAGCAGCGCGGGGAACGGCGAGAGTACCTCCGCGTCGAGCCCGCTGGCCGCCGACGCCTCCAGGCGCCGCTCCGCGTCGAACCAGACCGCCTTGGCGGGGAACCGCATCAGGCCGTTGATGAGGAACTTGCCGCCGTCAACGTCCGGGTTCGGCTCGGTCGACGGCCAGCCGGCCGGGTCGCACCCGGCGGGCGCCGGGCCGAAGTCGGGCGGGAAGATGTGCGCGTGCGAGTCGATGATCGGCATGAGATTTCTCCCTGTTACCGGCTGGGGTTATCGGCCGGGCATGACCGCGACGTGGATGCCCTCTTCGCCGGGCACCTCGCCGGCCAGCAGCTTGATCGCGTGCTCGACGTCGTCCAGGCCGTACTTGTGCGTCTGCATCTTGTGCAGCGGGAACTTGCCGGACTCGATCAGCTTGATCGCGTTCTCGTAGCCGGCCGCGTCGACGGAGAACGCGCCCTTCACGGTCAGCGCCTTGTTGATGAGCATGTCGGTGACCAGCTCGATCGGCTTGTGGCCCTTCAGTCCCGCTAGCACGATCGTGCCGCCCCAGCGGACCGCTTCGATCGCGTCCCTGATCGGCTGCTGGGCCATCGGGGTGACGTCGAGCACCACGTCGACGCCGTCGCCGCCGGTCAGCTCGCGGACCCGCTCGACGGTGTTCTCTTCCTCCACGTTGATCGTGTAGTCCGCGCCGAACTCCTTCGCCAGCTCAAGCTTGTTCGCATCACGGGTCAGGCCGGTGGCGATGATCGTGCCCGCGCCGGCATACCGGGAGGCGAGGATGGCGGCGAGGCCGCGCTGGCCGGCGCCCATGACGAGCACGTTCGTGCCGAGGTGCACGCCGCCGTACTCCAGCGCCCAGCGCACGCCGGCGCCGAGGGGGTTGTACATGACGGCGATCTCGGCGGGAATGTCGCCGCGCATCGGGTGCACGATCGAGTTCGGGTGCAGGTCGATGTACTCGGCGTAGCCGCCGGTCAGCCGGCCCTGGCGCTCCGGCGGGTTGCCGCCGCCGTGGCTGCCGATCCTGTTGCGGCAGTTCATGTAGTTGCCCGCCAGGCACCGGGCGCAGGACCGGCAAGGGATCAGGATCTCCACCGCGACGCGGTCGCCGGCCTGCACGCCCCAGCGGGCGGCGGTCTCATCGGTGATCTCCTCGATGATGCCGAGCGGCTCGTGGCCGGGGATCATCGGCAGCCCGCGGGTGCCCATGGCGCCCTTGTACTGCTCGACGTCACTGCCGCAGATGCCGCAGGCCTCCACCCGCAGCAGGGCGCCGGTGTCGCCGCCGAGCACCGGGCGGGGGTACTCGCGCATCTCCATCTGCCGGGGGCCGGTCTGCACCACGGCGCGAACCATGTCAGCCAAGGGACGTACCTTTCTGGCCGCGTTCGGTCTGTCGTTGGGTCTGGCGACAGCGGCGGGCCAGGGGATTCCGGCGCTGGTCATAACCGCTTCCCCTGTCCCGCCGATCACGATATATGACACTTGGCGCGACGAGAAGCGCGTGATATGAAATCTAATGTCACGACAGCCGTGCGGGGCTTCGTCATGAGCACGGACACAAAATTTCCGGCTGCAAACAGTTACGGTCGCTAACGATCGCTCCCATCCGGAGGCGCCACATGAAGACCAGGGCTGCGGTGCTGCGCAAGGCGGGGACGCCGTGGGAGATCACCGAGCTCGAGCTGGACCCGCCCAAGGCGAACGAGGTGCTGATCCAGATGGAGGCGGCCGGCCTGTGCCACTCCGACGAGCACATCCGCTCGCGTGGCATGGCGCGGCTGCCGCTGGTCGGCGGGCATGAGGGCGCTGGCGTTGTGATGGAGACCGGCCCCGGTGTCACCAGGGTGAAGGTGGGCGACCGGGTCTCTTGCTCCTACATCCCGGTCTGCGGCAAGTGCCGCTATTGCTCCACCGGCAAGCAGAACCTGTGCGACGCCGGCAAGTGGGCCGGCGTCGGCTGCCTGCAGGACGAGACGTTCCGGTTCCACCAGAACGGCGAGGACTTCGGCGGCATGTGCGTGGTCGGCTCGTTCGCCGAGTACTCGGTGCTGTCGGAGTGGTCCTGCGTGAAGATCGAGGACTATGTCCCTATGGAGCTTGCGGCGCTGGTGAGCTGCGGCGTGACCACCGGGTTCTGCTCGGCGGTGTACGCCGGCGACGTGCGGGTCGGTGACGTCGTGGTGGTCTTCGGCACCGGCGGCGTCGGCATGAACGCAGTGCAGGGCGCCGCGTGGGCCGGCGCTAAGCACGTGTTCGCCATCGACCCGAGCGAGTGGAAGCAGCAGCAGGCGCTGCAGTTCGGCGCGACGCACGCGTTCGGCGACCCGGTCAAGGCGAAGGACGTGCTCATCGACCTGACCCGCGGCCAGCTCGCCGACACGGTGATCTGCACCGTGGGCGAGATGGACAACGACGTGGTCAAGGCCGCCGTGGACATGACGGGCAAGGCGGGCACGATCGTGATCACCGGCGTCGGGTACTACGAGATGGTGCTGCCCGGCGGCATCCTGATCGGGTATCACAGGAAGATACAGGGCTCGCTGTTCGGCGGCGCCAACCCGCTGTACGACATCCCGATGATCCTCAGCCTCTGGCACGAGGGCCACATCAAACTCAACGAGCTCATTACCAGGACCTATACGCTCGACGAAATTAATGAGGGGTATCAGGACCTTATGGATGGCAAGAACATCCGTGGCGTTGTCGTCCACCAGCACTAGATAATGAGCCACGGTAGTTAGGCAAGGAAAGGTCGAAGCCCCATGCCAAACGCGATCCTCGACCCGACCGGGTCCGTCAACAGCAAGGCCGCCACGGCGGCCGCCCCGCGGGCCCGCCGCCCGGCCAGCCTCAACGGCGCCCGGGTAGGACTGCTCATCAACACCAAGCAGAACGCGCGTCCCTTCCTCGAGGAGGTCGGCCGGCTGCTGACGGAGAAGTACGACGTCACGCTCACCGAGCGGACGAAGGTCAACTTCGCGGTGCCCGAGCCGGACGAGGTCATCAAGGAACTGGTGGCCGATAGCGACGTCGTCATCACCGGCGTGGGCGACTGCGGCTCGTGCAGCGCGGCCGCCGCTGCCGACGGCGTCGTGCTCGAGACGGCCGGCGTGCCGGTGGCCGCGATCATCACCGAGTCGTTCATCCCCACCGCCGACGCGATGGCCGCGTTGCGCGGCGCGCCTGGCTACAAGTACGCCACGACGGCGCACCCGGTCGCCGTGCTGACCGAAGACAAGGTCAAGGAGCGCGCGGCGCAGGTGCTCGACGACGTGGTCGCCCTGCTCACCGACTCATCGGGCAAGAATGACTGACGAGGCGCCTGAGGGTTCCGGGGCTCTGGGGGCGCCGGAGGCGCCCGACCCCGACGAAGCGCAGCGCGCGATCGAGTACTGCTACGACCAGGGCTGGTCCGACGGCCTGCCGCTGGTCCCGGTGTCCAGGCCGCTGCTCGACCGCTTCCTGGCCACCACGGACAAGGAGCCGGACGAGATCATCGGCTCCCTTGAGCAGGTCGGCCGGGACGTCGACGTCCGCACCGCCGCGATCAACGCCGCCATGGCCGGCTGCAAGCCGGAGTACTTCCCCGTCGTCCTGGCGGCGTTCGACGCGCTGATGCGCGAGCGCGCCGCGCGCGGCGGCGGCTTCCAGTCCACCAGCGGGCCTGCGCCGCTGATCGTGGTCAACGGCCCCATCAGGAAGGAACTCGGGTTCAACACCGCCGGCGGCGCGTTCGGGCCCGGGTTCCGGCCGAACATGACGATCCCGCGCGCGGTCGGCCTCATCGTCCGCAACGCGTTCGGCATCCACCCGCACGTGCTGGAGCAGGCCACCCAGGGCGTGCCCGGCCGGTGGTCGATCTGCGTCGCGGAGAACGAGGAAGAATCCCCCTGGGAGCCGTTCGCCGAGAATGGCGGCGCGGGTGGCGGCGTCTCGGCCGTGTCCGCCACGCTCACCCGCACCATGGAGTTCGTCGACAACAGGCACACCCCCGACCACGAGGACGTGCTGCGTGACCTCCAGGACACGATCGGCCGGATCGGCTCGCTGATCTTCCCGCAGACCTCCGTCGCGCTCGTGCTCTGCCCCGAGCACGCGCAGATGTTCGCCGCGGCGGGCATGTCCAAGGCCGACGTGCAGAACTGGCTCATCGAGCGCTCCGGCCGCACCGGCCGTGAGTTCCGGCTGATGGGCAAGGAGAGCGTCGCGACCAAGACGTTCCACGGCCCGTTCGAGGGCGACGACGCGTTCCACGCGATCCTGTCCGGCCCCCGGCAGATCCCGGTCATCGTCGCCGGAGCGAAAAACGCCGCCATTTCCATGGTGGTGCGGATTTTCGGTGAATGGTCCGGTACAGCAGTGCCGGTAGTGGAGAAGAAATGAATTATTCGGAACGTACCGCTGCTCTCGCCTCGACGCTCGAGGCCGACGGGTATCACCTGGCGATCGAGGAGCTGGATTCCCGCCTCGCGGTCACGATCACCGCCGGCCCGGACGCCTGCGAGGACTGCCTGGTGCCCAAGGACCTGATGCGCGGCATCCTGTCCCAGCAGCTCGGCATCGACGGCGGCATGATCGACATCGCCTACCCGGTCGACCTGCCGGGCTACTCAGGCTCGGCTGGGGCACATTGACCACGCGGGTCGCGCTGATCACCGGCTGCGGCAAGCGGGACGGGATGGGGCGCGCCATCGCGAACACGCTCGCCGCGTCCGGCGTCGCCGTGGTGGTCACCGACAAGCAGCCGACCGGGGTGCTGAACCGCCGCCAGGAGGTCGTCGGCGGCGCCGATGAGTCCTGGGGCGGGGTCGATTCCCTGGTGGAGGAGATCACCGGTCTCGGCGGCACGGCGATGTCGCAGCTCGGCGATATCTCGGTGGCCGAGGACGCCCAGCGCATGGTCGATACGGCGGCCGCCTGGCGGGGACGGCTCGACATCCTCGTCAACGTCGCGGGGGCGCCGCAAGGCCTGGACAGGCAGGACATCGAGGACGTGCCGATCGAGGCGTTCGACCGGCAGATCGCGGTGAACCTGCGGGGCACATTCCTGATGTCGCGGTTCGCAGTGCCGCACATGCGGGCGCAGCGCTGGGGCCGGATCATCAACATCTCGTCGCAGGCCGGGCAGGTCGCGGCGGCCATGTCCACCGCGTACTCCGCGTCCAAGGCAGGCATCCTCGGATTCACCAGGGCGCTGTCCGCGGACGTGGCCCCGTGGGGGATCACGGTCAACGCGATCGCTCCCGGCATGGTGGCGACGTCGCGCGCGATGCTGTCCCTCGACCCGAACGTCAACGTGGACGCGGAGATCAAGCGCCGCGGGTCGAGGCTCGCGGTCGGCCGGTCCGGGTACCCGGAGGACATCGCGGCCGCGGTCGCCTACCTCGCCTCGGACGGCGCGGGCTACATGACCGGCCAGACCCTGGTGCTTGACGGCGGCGGGTCCGGGTCTATGTTCGCGAAGAAGCCGCCGGGGGCGGAGAATCACGCGGGGAGGGGATGACCATGGCGCCGAGGACCACGCCGCCGTTCCGTGCCGATCACGTCGGGAGCCTGCTGCGCCCCGCGGAGCTGCACGCCGCGCGGGCGGACCGGGCGGCTGGGCGCATCACCGCCGAGGAGCTGCGCGCGGTCGAGGACGAGGCCATCAGGGACGCCGTCGCGCTGCAGCAGCTGGTGGGGCTGAGGTCGGTGACGGACGGGGAGTTCCGGCGCGCGACCTGGCACATGGACTTCATCTACCAGATCGGGGGGATCGACCGGGCGCCGGGCACGCTGCTGTCCACCTTCCACAACGAGGAAGGGGACATCACCTTCACGCCGGACGCGATCCAGGTGACGCGGCCGCTGTCGGTGGACAAGACGATCTTCGGCGAGGACTTCGCGTTCCTCCAGTCGATCGCAGGAGACTCGGTCCCCAAGCTGACCATTCCGGCGCCGTCGATGGTGCATTACCGGTCGGGCATCAGGGCCGTCGTCACCGAGGACATCTACCCCGACGTCGAGTCGTTCTGGTCCGACCTGGGCGCCGCCTACAACGCTGAGGTCCAGCGGCTGGCCGCCCAGGGCTGCCGGTACCTCCAGCTCGACGACACGTCGCTGGCCTACGTGAACGACCCGTCGCAGCGCGAGTACATCGCCGCGCGCGGCGAGGACGCCGAGCGCATCCATCTCCAGTACATCAGCCTGACCAACGCGGCGGTGGCCGGGCGGCCCGCCGACATGGCGATCACCACGCACCTGTGCCGCGGCAACTTCCAGTCCTCGTGGGTGGCGTCCGGCGGCTACGACTTCGTGGCCGAGGCGCTGTTCAACGAGCTCGACGTGGACGGCTTCTTCCTCGAATTCGACGATGAGCGGTCCGGCGGGTTCGAGCCGCTGCGTTTCGTGCCGCCTGGCAAGCAAGTGGTGCTGGGCCTGGTCACCACGAAGCGCCCGGAGCGCGAATCCGCGGACGACCTCAAGCGCCGCATCGACGAAGCGGCGAAATACGTGCCGCTCGACCAGCTCTGCCTGTCCGGCCAGTGCGGCTTCGCCTCGACGGCGGAGGGCAACGCGCTGACACTGGACGACGAGAAGGCGAAGCTCAGCCTCATCGTCGACGTAGCCCAAGACGTCTGGGGTTAAGCAAGGCCACTGCCAACCCGAAGGTGGTCGATGGCCCATCGTCCCCTCTCTTTGGTGGTCGATGGCCCATCGACCCCATTGACCTTGGTGGTGCACCACTGATAACAGCAAGAAGCGGCTAGACGTCGGTACAACAATTTCATCACGCTGATAACAGCAAGAAGCGGGCGCGCGGGGACGCTTACTTGGGCCGCGCTGACGGGGTGCGCCACGGGGCCGGGCGGGTGGCCACGGCCATGGCGGCCGCGGCGGTCACCGCCAGCAGGGACAGCGCCAGCGCCAGGGCCGATACCGGGCTCACGTAGAGCGTCAGGCTGGCGCCCGCCAGGGCGCCGGCCAGCATTGTGCCGATGGCCAGCAGGCGGCGGACCAGGTCGGACTTGGCCGTGGCGTGGGTGTCGCCGGCCCGCAGGACGGCGCGGAGGTCGGCGCCGATGCCAGTGAGGGTCATCGTGAGGACCGTGGTGGTCAGGTCGGGGACGGCCAGCTTGCGGGCGACCGCGTTCTGGATGCCCATGGCGGCCGCGAGCACGGCGGCCAGCGCATCGGTGATGGCGAGGCCAAAGGCGCCGCCGATGATGTGCGTGGTGCCGTGGGAGACGCCAGGATCGCCGGATAGTGCCGCGAGCACAAGGGCAACGGCGGCCAAGGCGACCTCGGCCGCCGTGCCGGCGCGCAGCAGGGCGGCGCGGTCGCTGCCGACGCGGGTGATCACGGCGCCCCCGGCGGCGGCGCCGACGAGGAAGCCGGCCAGGGCGAAGAGCGATGCGCCGAGCGAGAAGCCGGGGGCGCCCACGATCGCGAAGCCGGCGAACACCACGTTCCCCGTCATGTTCGCGACGAAGACCCGGCCGAGCGCCAGGATCGAGATTGAGTCCACGACACCGGTGACGACGGTCAGGATCAGCAGCAGGGCCGGGAGCGGCCCGTATGCGGGGTGGGCGACGAGGGAGCGCGGGAATCCGGGCGCCCGGGGCGCCGGGGGCCCTGCCTGGGCTGGGGTGCTGTCGCTGGTGCTGGTCATCGTGACCTCCCGCGTCTAACGTGTCATACACGCCAGACCTGCGGGCGGCCCTCCGGCCATCTCAGCAGGTTGACAGATGTCCATGATCACGCCGATCCCCACCGCTAATCACTACGCTGTCGCCAACCACGTAAACGGCGTGTAAAGGAGCTTTGTGGCAACCCACAAGGGCAACGCACGGCCGGACGTGGACGGATACAACCGCTCACGCGAACCGGGAGACCTGGAATGTTCCTCCTTGCAGGCACACCGAGCGAGTGAGAGTATCCAAGACAAATCTTCAGACGCTCGACTCAGCATTTGTCACATGCCGGCGTACAAATAATCACGAGTAGGTGAATGCCGTGGGATATCGGCTTCTGTCAGTGCGGACCGCCTGCATCGCTGG
>NZ_JBARCR010000028.1:0-5585 GCF_049794275.1 Trebonia sp. | reverse complement strand
CACCTGCCCCGGCTGCGGCCGCGTGCCCCGGGGAGTATGCCGGCGCCGCCAGGCTCAACCCGCCAGCTCCATCACGCCGGGCAGGTGCTGCCGCACTGACCTGACCGCCGTCCCGCCCAACGGCGTGCGGCCTCAGCCTGCCCACGCGAGGTCGAAAACGCGGATCAGACCGGCGGCTTCGTCGACCGCGAATACGATGAACCCGAAATCGCCAACGTCGGCGACCCGCCGTCGCGGCACTCCGGCCGGCGCGCTGAACACCGGTCGTACGGGTCGTCGCAGATCCTGGCCAGCAGCGTCACGAGCATGTCGAACGCCTGCTCCGCAAGGCCGTACATCTGCCGGAGCGCGCCGGACTCCAGGTGCGGCCCGTAGCTCACGCCCAGGTACGGCGCAGCCGGATGTAATCCTCCAGGAGCATCCCGCCGCCAGTCCCGGTCAGCGCTTCCTGCGCCTCGTAGAAGCCGGGCCGGTTCACGGCGATCACCATCCCGCTCCAGAGCCGCAAGACGCGCCGCAGATGCCCCCGCCCGGCAGGATCTCGCGCACCGTCCAGGGCTTCCCGGTAGGCGGCGAGGAAGTTCGCGCGCTCCCGGCCGGGCAGTTCCCCGAGGATCCGCTGCGGATCCAGCGGATCCTCGGGATGTTCAGCGGGCCGGGCTGTCATGGCGTCATAGTACGGTCCTGCACTGGACGGATACCACCAGCGGCCCAGCGTCATCAGCCGCCTGTCCGCCAGGCTCGGTTCTCATCATGCACCACGGCCAGGCGCCTCCCGGCGGCGCAGACGAAACAGAACAACCAGATCTGCACGCCTGAGTTGATGGCCACCGAGTATCCAGCAGCCGAGCATATCGGCGGTTCCCGCGCGTCGCGCAGCTCGGAAGGCGCGACTCAGCGTGACGCGGAAGTTGGTCTCACCGCGCTGGCTGCTCTTGGTGCCGGGCGGCAGCTGCGAAGGCCGCTCAGGGGTTGGCGGTTCTGGTCTACCGTCGTTGATATGCCCGGCACGAAGCGGCCGACTCCCGAGGACGCCATGACTGCCCGTCGCGCCCTGCTCGACGGGCTGGTCCGCGACGCCGACATCTTCGAGGTGCTGAGCGGGCTCGCGCCTCTGCACCCGCGCAACGACACGTTCCCCGGCGAGGTGTTCCTTCATCTTGCCGCGGACGCGCTGGAGTGGTGCGGGGCCAGCCAGGCCGAGCCGCTGCCCCTAGAGGGACTGCGCGAGCGGTTCCTGCCCGAGTGCGCCTTCGGCGGACGGCAGAACGCGAAGCTTCAGTACGCAGTCCTGGCCGCAGCGGCCGTCCACGGCGGGACTGAGCCAGACCTGCTGGATGAGGTCGCCGCGTGGCAGACCGACGACTTCTGGCAATACGCCATGTACGCGGCGGTCGCCTACATCCGCGCCGCTGCCAGCAGGGCGGGCGTCCCAGTGCGCCAGGCATGCCGGGATCTGGACGAGAGCCCTGGCGACAAGACGCCATAGCGCCGAGTAGGTACGACTCATAGTTGGCCGCGGCGTATGCAGAGTCGCGCCCGTATCGGCCGGTTCTGTGTGCTTGTCATGGCGATGGCGAACGCCCCCCGCGGCACTAAAGGTTTAGCGGCACCCGCGCGACTACATAGGCATGTTGAGCTCACTGCACTCCAGCCTGAGCCGGGCCGGGCGGAGGCCGCCGGAGGTGCGGCATGGACGGTAGCGGCGAGGTGCGGCTCCCGCAGCGTCACGTCACTGAGCTGAGCTCGTTCTTCGCAGCTCATGACCGGTGGTTGTTCGGCCACGCGTTCCTGCGCACTCGTGGCGATCGCGAGCTTGCCGCAGATCTGGTCCAGGACACGTTCGAGGCGGCGGCAAGGGCGTGGACGAGGTTGCGCAGACGTGCTGGAGGCCAGCAACGAGCCTGGCTGCTCGGCACGCTGGCTAATAAGGACATCAGCGACTTCCGGCGCAGGGAGGCCTTCCGCCGCAAGCAGCCCGACATCCTGGCCAGGTACCAGGGCGCCACGTCTGATACCGCGGCTCGGGCCCTCCACTCGATAGCGCTGGAGCAGGCGCGGAAGATCATCGAGGACATGCCGCCAAGACAGAAAAAGGTCGCCCTGATGCGGTGGCAGGGCCACATGAAGGCCTCAGAGATCGCCGCCGAGCTAGGCATCGCAGAGAGCACCGTGCACGCTCATCTGCACACAGCCCGAGGCAAGCTGGTGGTGGGGCTGGAGCGGTACTACCCGTTCGGGATTGACAACGGAAAGGAGCACCCGTGACCTCTGACACAGGTCAGGATCATGAGCACCTGTTCTTGGCAGACTTCTACCCCGAGCTTGGCGAATACCTTGCCGGGCAATGCGCCACGAGATATGACGCCCACGCTGGCCGTGCCCGGTTCCGTGCCTGGCTCCTAGCACACGCGAAAGACAGAGCCGTCGCGGAAGCCGGCGAAGTAAAGGCCGGGCCCGAGGAGATCCTCGTTCTAGGTGATGACGACGACGAGGACCTGCCGACCGTCCAGGTGCAGGTGGCGGGCACCAGCGTCGACCCGGTCAAGGACTACCTGCAGCAGATTGGCAAGGTGCCGCTGCTCAGCGCCGAGCAGGAAGTCGAGCTGGCCAAGCGGATCAAGGCCGGCTTGTCCGCCGAGGAGAAGCTCGCTGACGGCAATCGGCTGAACGACGACCAGCGGCTGGACCTGGAGTGGATCGCCGAGGACGGCACCCGGGCTAAGAATCACCTGCTGGAGGCGAACCTGCGGCTGGTGGTGTCGCTCGCCAAGCGGTACACCGGCCGCGGCATGCCGTTCCTGGACCTGATCCAGGAGGGCAACCTGGGCCTGATCCGGGCGGTGGAGAAGTTCGACTACACCAAAGGCTACAAGTTCTCCACGTACGCCACCTGGTGGATCCGGCAGGCGATCACCCGGGCCATGGCCGGCCAGGCCCGCACCATCCGGATCCCGGTGCACATGGTCGAGGTCATCAACAAGCTCGCCCGCTTGCAGCGCCAGATGCTCCAGGACCTGGGCCGCGAGCCTACCCCGGAGGAGCTGGCCGTAGAGCTCGACATGACCCCGGAAAAGGTCATCGAGGTGCAGAAGTACGGCCGTGAGCCGATCTCGCTGCACACCCCGCTGGGCGAGGACGGCGACAGCGAGTTCGGTGACCTGATCGGGGACTCCGAGGCCATCCAGCCCGGCGAGGCGGTCAGCTTCACGCTGCTGCAGGAACAGCTGCACTCGGTCCTCGGCACGCTCTCCGAACAGGAAGCGGGGGTCATCTCCATGCGGTTCGGTCTCACCGACGGCCAGCCCAAGACCCTGGACGAGATCGGCAAGGTCTACGGCGTGAGCCGCGAGCGCATCCAGCAGATCGAGTCCAAGACCATGTCCAAGCTCCGGCGTCCTGGCCATGGCATCAACGACGAAGAACGCGGCGGCACCGGGCGGCCCCATAAGCCCTGACAGTCCCTGCCTTCGCACAGCGAGCCCGCCAGGCATCGGCAGTCCAGACTGCGCAGATCATCCATTCGTGCGCGGACGCGATTCAAGTATTGCGACGAAGATCATCGCCCAATAAGGCGGATCTGGAGCGTGAAGCCTTGGCGTCGTCAAGGATGGCAGCGGGGTCGGCGGCGGCGACTGGGCGGGTGACGGGGCAGGGCGTTGACGCGGGCGGGGGTGTTGGGCTGACCCGGCGGCCGGTGCCGCGGATGACCGGGAATTGGGGATGGACCCGGTAGCGTGAGCCAGGAGCGGTAAGCTCGCGGTCGGCGCGGCGAGGTCGCGTCATGGCATGGCGATAGAGGACGTGGACTGATGGCAACAGGAACAGTGAAGTGGTTCAACGCCGATAAGGGCTTTGGTTTCATCGCCCCCGATGACGGGACGGCGGACGTGTTCGTGCACTTCTCCGCGATCGCGAGTTCCGGCTACAGGTCGCTGGATGAGAACCAGAAGGTTGAGTTCGACACGACCCAGGGGCAGAAGGGACCGCAGGCGGAGAACGTCCGTCCGCTCTGAGGCATCACGCGGCGTGTCGCTGCTGCGGCGCGCTGGCCGGGCCGGCCGGCTGACCCGCCGGTATCAGTGGCGTGCGCGTATTCGGCGGGGGCCTGATACCGGTAATGGCCGCGCACGCGGCATCTGGTCCGCTTGCGCTGTGGGTCTGCGATCCGGTCAAGGTCTGGAGCGCAGGTCGGCGTTCCCGCCGACATCATCGGCTTCCGCGCAGAAAGCCACGTTCGGCGCGGCACAGACGAACTCCTGCAGAGAGACTGTTGGCGCGCCGTTAGGCGGTTCTTTGTGTGTGCTATCACCATGGATCGGCCACGGTCTGTGACCGCTGGCGTCCTCTGGCCGGGCCCTGTGGCACGTTCGTCCCGGGCCGGCAGGGGCCGGCGGCGGCATCTGCGGATAGCGCGGGGCTCTGCGGCCGGCTACCGGGACGGGAGGCCGGGCGCTTCGGGATGAGCCGGCGGTAGCGCCCGGTCAGGACCTGGCTGATGGTCGCGGGCCGGCAGGGGCTGTGCGGTGGCAGACCTGGCAGCCCGTGACCGGGAGATGGGTAACGGTTACGGGGAAGCGGCGGGAACGTCGGTGCTCATCGCGTCCCGTGTCGCCGGCCCTGTCACGGTGACCTTGCCCTCATGGCGTCCCGCGTACGCCGCGGGGCACCGGTGAGGGCTGCCGGCCGGTCGCGGGTGAACAGTAGGTGAACTGGGCATGGCGGGCGGCTGATGGTCCCCAGCGGGCCCAGTGTGCGGGAGGTGCCGGACGTGACCATGGGCGATCATTTCGGGCGGGTAGCGGCCGTCTATGAATCGCTGCGCACCACCGATGAGGCGCCGGTGCGCGCGATCGGCCAGTTCCTGCCGGACCGCCCCGTCACCGGCCTGGATGTCGGCTGCGGGACGGGACGGTACTCGCGGCTGCTGGGCGAGCTGCTGCCGGCCGGGTCGCTGCTGGCCGCAACCGACGTCTCGGCGGCCATGCTGGCCCAGCTCACGGCCGGCACCCGCGGCCACGCCCCGGGGGTGGTGCCGCTGCTCGCCGCCGCCGAAGAGCTGCCGTTGCGGGCCGCCAGCCTGGATCTGGTCACCGCGTTCAACTGCGTTCACCATTTCGACCTCGGCCGGTTCCTGGCCGACGCGGCCAGGGTGCTGCGGCCCGGCGGCCGGCTGTTCATCTACACCCGCACCCCGCAGCAGAACGCGCGAACGATCTGGGGCCGCTACTTCCCGGGTTTCACCGAACACGAGCAGCGCCTGCACAGCCAGGCCGCGATCCGGGACGCCGTCCGGCGCACCGATGGGCTCACGATGGTCGCAACACAGACCTTCCAGCACCCGCGCACGAGCACGGCCGAGCGGCTCGGGGCCCAGGCCCAGGGGCGCCACTACTCGACATTCTCCTTCTACACGCCGCAGGAGCTGCGCGCCGCCATCGCGACCTTCCTGGCCCGCCTGCCCAGCCCCGAGGTCTCCTGGGTTGACGAGCACCTGCTGGTCATCGCCGGCCGGAGCCGCCACCACCAGGCGGAGCCTGACGGCCCAGCCAGCCTGGCGGACCAGGCGATCAAGGATTCAGGCC
>NZ_JBARCR010000027.1:0-1893 GCF_049794275.1 Trebonia sp. | reverse complement strand
GCCCGCTCCTGCGGCGCGGCAGCCGGGGCTGCGCGACCAGGTGCGCGAGCACGCGGCACGCCTGCTCGACCGGCTCATCGGCGGCCGCATCGCCTGGGAGTTCACCATCCGGCTGATGATCTGCACGGGCGTGGCCGCGGTGTTCAGCGAGGTGCTCCCCCTGCAGCGCTCGTACTGGGTGGTCCTCACGGTCGCGATCATCCTCAAGCCGGACTACGGGTCAGTGTTCACCCGCGCTGTGCAGCGCGGCGTCGGCACGATCATCGGCGCGGTGCTCGGCGCGGCGATCATCGCGCTAGTGCCGTACGGGCCGTGGCTGCTGCTGCCGTTCGGCGTGCTCGCGGCGCTGCTGCCGTACGGCAAGAGCCGCAGCTTCGGCCTCAGCGCGACGTTCCTTACCCCGTTCGTCGTGCTGCTCATCGACCTGCTCAGCCCCGGCGGCTGGCGGCTCGCCGAGGAGCGGCTGCTCGACACGCTGATCGCCTGCGCGATCGTGCTGCTGATCGGCTACGCGCCCTGGCCATCCGCGTGGTCCGCGCACCTGCCGCGGCAGTTCGCCGACACGCTGCGGGCGGTGGCCGCCTACATGGACGAATCGCTGGTGACCGCCTGGGGCTCGGGTCCGTCTCAGGTCGCGTCATCGCTCGCGACGGCGGCGGCCGGCTCGGCGGACGCTGGGGGTTCCGGAGGCACCGGGGGCGACGCGCCCGCCCGGTCAGGGCTGCGCCGGCAGGCATCTCGTGCCCTGTCCAACCTGCGCGTGGAGTTCCAGCGAACCATGTCGGAGCCGGCGCCGGTCAGCCGCCGCGCCGCTGCCTGGTGGCCCGCCGCCGTCGGCCTGGAAGAAGTGATGGACGCGACGACCGGCCTGGTCGTCGCTATCGGCCGCGGCACGGCGCCGCCCGACGCCAGAGCGGTTCATCAGCTGACCGGGACGCTGCGCGCGGTCGCGGACGCCATCAACGCGGGGACCCCGCCCGCCATATCCGGCGGGCTGCCTGACGATCCGACCCTCACGCCGGTCACCGACGCCGTCCGGTCGGTGCTCGCGGTGCTCATCCGCGGCGGCGAGTCCGGCGCGCGCGGCGACGCGGCCCGCCAGCCCGCCCCAGCCTGAAGCTTGAAGCCTGAAGGGAGCCTGGATGGACAGCGAAACGAGCGAGCTTGGCCTCGCGCTCGCCCACCTGCGCGGCGCGGACCCCGTGCTCGCCCGCGTCATCGACGAGCACGCCGGCTTCGATCCGCGCGGCTGGCTACGCGAGCTGCCGGTTACGGGCTCCTTCGGCGCCCTGATCTTCATGGTGACCGGGCAGCAGCTGTCGGTGCGGTCAGCCGCGAGCATCCTCGGCCGGATCCGGGACCTGTTCGGCGGGCAGCTGCCGTCCCCGGCCGCGCTGCTGGCCGCCGACCCCGCCGACCTGCTCACGACCGGCCTGTCGCGCAGGAAGGTGGCGACCCTGCGCGCTGTGGCCGAGCAGTACGCCGACGGCTCGCTGAGCGACGACATGCTGCGGGCCATGTCCGACCAGGAGATCCTGGACCGCCTCACCACCATCTCCGGCATCGGCCCGTGGACGGTGCACGGCATGCTGATCGTCGCGCTCGACCGCGCCGACGTCGTGCTGCCCGGCGACCTCGCGCTCCGCAAGGCCATCCAGCGCGCCTATCAGCTCAGCCACCTGCCCAGCCAGCAGGAGGTACTCCAGATCGCCGAACCCTGGCGGCCGTACCGGAGCCTGGCGACCGCGTACCTGTTCCAGGTCGCGCTTGATGACCCGGGCACGCCGTTGCCTGAGAAGCAGCAACAGTAACCGGTCGGGCTGGCGGGACTCGAACCCGCGACCTCGTGCACCCAAAGCACGCGCGCTAGCCAAGCTGCGCTACAGCCCGTTG
>NZ_JBARCR010000026.1:0-8921 GCF_049794275.1 Trebonia sp. | reverse complement strand
GGCCAGCTGGCCATGTGCGTGCTCGGCGTGATCGTGATCAGCAGCGAGTACTCCACCGGCGCGATCCGCTCGTCGCTGCTCGCGGTCCCGCGCCGGATCCCGATGCTGACCGCCAAGGCGCTCATCTTCGCGCTGCTCGACTTCGTGGTCAGCGCCATCACCGTCTTCGCGGTGTTCTTCATCACCACGGCGATCCTGCGCAGCCACATCTCGATCACGCTGTCCACGACCGGCGTCACCCGCGCCTGCATCGGCGGCATCCTCTACCTGACGGTGCTCGGCCTGTTCTCGCTCGCGATCGGCGGCCTGATCCGCCACACCGCCGGCGCGATCGCCACGGTCATCGCCCTGGTCCTCGTCGTGCCGCCGCTGATCTCCCTGATCCCGGGCACGATCGCCAACCACGTTCACGGCTACCTGCCCACCATCGCGGGCCAGCTAGTCGCCCAGACCAGCCAGCAGTCCGGCGACGTGCTCTCCCCGTGGCAGGGCTTCGGCGTCTTCTGCATCTGGACCGTGGTGCTGCTAGCCGCCTGCGGCTACCTCCTTCTACATCGCGACGCCTAAGGGGTCATAACAAAAGGCCGCGGTGGCCGGTGGCCGTCTGTCAGCCGCTTGAGTCCGTGCCTGTGGCTAGGGCGGCTTGAACTGGGCCCAGGATGACGGTCTGAGTTGAGACCATTCATGGGATGGCGTGGGCGGGAAGGTAGTGTCGGCTTGAGGTGGACCCGGTTCCGGGGGCTGGCTGCGAGGTGGTCGCGCCGACTCCGGGTAGTCCGGATCGACCCCACTCGAGGAGTGAGGCAGCCATGAACACCCGGGAAAGCGCCGATACCCGGATCGTCGACCCGGCCCGCCTCCCGTTCGCGTACCAGGACGCGCTCAACGCCGGGGACGCCGACGCCGTCGTCGCGCTGTTCCACCAGGACGCGGCGATGCACACCTTCACCGGCAAGGTCCTCACCGACCAGGAGGCGCTGCACGCTGAGGCGGTCCAGTCGATCGCGGCTCAGGCGCGTCTGACCAACAAGCCCAGGTCCACCCTGATCGGGGGCGATACGGCCCTGATCATCGTCGATTGGGACCTCGAGGCGATGTTGCCGGACGGCACCGGGATCTCGCCGACCGGAACGACGACGGCTGTCGCCCGCCGGTCGGCCGACGGGTCGTGGCGGTTCGCCATCCTCGACTGTCAAGGGGCAGTTGGATCTCCCGGGTGGTCGTAGTCGCTTCAGGCGGGGCGACACCACGTCCTGCAGTGGCTTCGGTAAGCCCGTTGCTGTCGCCTTGGGTGACGACCGGGCGGTGCGGGTGTGGGATCTGACCACCGGCGAGCAGGTCGGCGAACCCTTGACCGGCAACGCCCACCCGGTGTTGGCGGTGGCGACAGGGGTGGCGGACGGCCGCCCGGTCGCCGTCGCCGGGGGCGAGGATAAGGCGGTGCGGATGTGGGACCTGGCCACCGGTCAACAGGCCGGTGCGGAATTGGTGTTCCCCCGACGCGGTGAGCGCGCTGGCCGTGGCGCAGGACGGGCGGTTGGCGGTGGCTTTCGGCTCGGAGGTCGCGGTCCTTGCAGCCGCACATTGTCAGGAGCCTCAGGACTCCTGACGGAGTGACTTGTTGCGCAGTCGTCGCCAGCAGATGATGGCGCAGCCGAGGGCGAGGAGCGCTTCGTGAATGTCGTCGCGGATCTCCCAGCGGATACGCAGGCGGCGGAAGTGGTGCAGGAGCGCGAACGCGGATTCCGCCACCCACCGGTAGACGCCAAGGCCCGAGCCGTGTTCGGTGCCGCGTCGGGCGATCTTCGGGCTGATGCCCAGCTCACGGACCCGGCGGCGGTAGCTGTCGTGGTCGTAGCCGCGGTCGGCGTACACCGCCTCCGGGCGCCGTCGCGGCCGGCCGCGCTTGCCGCGGATCGGCGGGACGGCCTCGATCAACGGGATCAGTTGGGTGACGTCGTTGCGGTTGCCGCCGGTGAGGGTGGCGGCGAGCGGAATGCCGTGGGAGAAGTCCAGCAGGTCCGCGGCCCGCAACTCGGCCAGCAGCACCTCGTGCAGGCGCTGCCAGACCCCGGCCTCGTTCCAGTCCCGCAGCCGCCGCTAGCAGGTCATGCCCGAGCCGAAGCCCAGCTCCTGCGGCAGGAACTCCCAGCGGATCCCGGTGTTGAGCACGAACAGGATCCCGCACATCACCTTCCGGTTCTCCAAGCGCTTACGGCCCGGACGTCCGTCAGTGCGCTCGACAACCGGCAGGAGCGGCTCGATCCGCTTCCACAACCCGTCCTCGATCTCCCACGGCTTACGCGTGGTCTTCTTCGTTTCGGCTGGCTCGCACCCCTCTCAGACAGCCCAGACGAGACCTGACACCGTCATTCCTCGCAAGTCAGGCACCCCAATTTTTGTTATGTCTCCTAAGACCGACGCCACGGTGCGCGCCTGTCGTGCTGGTGAAGGATGGGAGCATGATCCTCGACAGCTGCGACATCCCGATAGTGCTGGCTCCGCTGGCCGGCGGCCCCTCCACGTCGGAGCTGGCCGCCGCGGTGAGCAACGCCGGTGGGCTGGGCTTCCTCGCCTCCGGGTACCTGTCCGCCGCGGAGCTCGCGGACCGACGTCGTCGGCTGAACGAGCTGACCGGCCGACCGTACGGCGTAAACCTGTTCGTTCCTGGGCCGGCCGGGGACGTGGGCCGGGTGCGCCAGTTCGCGGCGGAAATCGAGTCCGACGTATCCGGCGCCGGGGCGCGGATGGGCGAGCCGCGGCACGACGATGACGACTGGGACGCCAAGGTCGGGTACCTGATGGATACACCGGCGGACGTGGTGTCTTTCACCTTCGGGATCCCGGGTGAGGATGTCATCTCCGGGCTGCGCGCCAGGGGAACCGAAGTCTGGGTGACGGTCACTAGCCCGGAGGAGGCACGCCGCGCGGCCGCCGCAGGCGCGGACCTGCTGGTCGTTCAAGGCTACGAGGCGGGCGGCCACCGGGGCGGAACGAGCGACGCCCCAGAAGAGGCGGTCGGGCTAATCGCGCTGCTGCAGCTCATCACCGCGCGTATGGACACGCCCGTCGTGGCTGCCGGCGGCATCGCGACGGGCAAGGCGATCGCCGCGGTGCTGTGCCTGGGCGCCAGGGCCGCCGCCCTCGGCACCGCGTTCCTCGACTGCCCGGAGGCGGCGACCGCGCCGGTGCACCGATCCGCGCTACACGCCGACGCCCCGACCAGGCTCACCCGGGCGTTCAGCGGCCGGACCGCGCGCGGGATCGAGAACGGGTTCCTCCGCGCCCACTCCGAATCCGCCCCGGCGGCCTACCCCGAGGTACACCACCTCACCTCGCCGATGCGTAAGGCTGCCCGCCAGGCCGGCCTCGCCGACTACGTGAACCTATGGGCCGGGCAGGCCTACCCACTAACGGCCTCGACACCCGCCGCGGACCTCGTCCGCGACCTGTGGCAGCAGGCCCGGACGGCCCTGAGCCATGCTGTCAGCCACCTCTCCTGATACGCCGAACCAGACGGTCAGCGTGGCCATCGCATTACGTCGCGAGAGCTGTGATCGCGGCTTGGAGCCGGTGGCGCTGGGCCACGAGTTTCGCGGCCGACTCTGCCAGCGTCGCCCATGGCGCCGCCGTCGGGTCGATCCGAGACGCCAGTTCGGAGTGCCAGGCGGATGGCTGCTGTCCGGCTGGTGGCGGCAGGAACTGGACCGGAACCGCAGCCGATCCGGGCTCTGCCGATAGAACTGCAGTGAGGCCGCGTCGAGGTTCTCGTTGACCAGCACCGCTACGCCCGCCTGAACCGGCTCGGCAGTGCCGCGGATTAGGCTGCTCGGCCCATCGCTAGCAAGGCTCATCTTGTATGGCAGCCTTCATCGCGGCCAGCGTATGCCGCATGTTCGCCTGCAGCGTCTGCCGACGATATTCGATGATCTCCGCGGACCGCTCCGGATGCCTGCGCATCATCCAGCGGAGGCCGCTGTCGCCGGGCCCGTGCACGAAACAGTGCCGGACGAAGGTCGTGCCGTCCAGAGCCGGATCGAGGTCGTACCGCCAGCCTGAAGACGGATGATCGACAGTCTGAGCGGCATCCTCGTCGTCCAGCACCACCCACTCCAGCGTCCGCGGCCGGTCGGCTTGGGTGATAACACAGGTCACGGTCCATTCGAATCCGCCCAGCGCCCGATTGAGCCCGCTGAATCGGACGCCCGGCCGGGCGTCGTGATGACCGTCGAGCCAGGCTATGCGGATGCATTCCGGGCTCCAGTTGCCCGTGTTGGTGATGTTGGCGAGCAAGTCCCAGACGACGCCCGGCGGAGCGGCAACCACGATCTCAGCGTCGATCCGCATCCCGGTGACGTCTGCTGGCAGCACACGCCCGATGCTAGTTGACCAAGCCTGCTGGTCCGCAGGACCGGCCGTCAGCAGTACGTGCGCGAGGTGCGCCAGTTCAGCAGCCTGCGGAAGGGATCAAGACCAAATCTTGGCCCAAGTCGGGAAGCCGCCGGCTAAGCCCCTCTGCCTCCACGGCCTCGATTAAGACAGATGCGGACATTCACGGAACACGCCGGAGCCCTACTACCTGGCCGCCTTCGGCTACCTCCTCATGCGCTGCGATGCCTAAGACCGTCTGGCGGCCATTCTGCGCCGCCCGAAGAGCCGCGGTGAGGTCCGTTGCGTCGGGATGGCCCATGATTTCCGGGCGGGCAAACAAGATCTTGCCGTTCACGTGCTGCCGATAGATAGCGGAAGATTCGACTACGCAGCGAGGCACCTTCGACGCTCGCGAGACGGCGTAGTCGGTAGCCGACAGCAGTACGATCACCGCGGAGTCGAAGCCGAACGACCGGAACGGAGACAGCTGCAATTGGCCCGGCTTCACCGGATCGGACACGACACGGGCTTTCACCTGCAGTTTCTCACCACCTTCACCAAGCACATCCCACGACTTCTCTGCGTTGGGCGCCAGCTCGCCGCCAAGTGCGGTCGCCACGAGGTATTCGGCGTAGTCGCCGACCGGAGCGTTCTCCGTCCGGATCACGCCCCGGTGCTTCAACTCACCCAGAATGGCCTGGTACAGAGAGAAGAGACCAGAGTCGCTGACCGTCGAGAGGTCTGGCACATGCTCGGGGAACATGGCGCACAGTATGACGCATGAGACGAATCTGGCCGATATGACAGAAGGAGAGATGCGGTGCGGCTGGTCGTAGTTGGGTCCGGGATAGTCGGAAGCGCTTGCGCCTACGCCGCCAGCGTCCTTGGCGCGGACGTGATCTTGATTGACTCGGACCGGACGGGCCGGGCCACGTCCGCAGGCGCCGGGATCATCAGCCCGTGGGCATCGTCAGTCGACGACCCGGACTGGAACTCCTTGGCGTGTTCCGCTGCGCGTGCCTACCCAGCGCTCGTCGGCGCGCTGGCTGAAGAGGGCGAGACAGCTCTCGGGTACCGGCAGGTTGGCGCGCTGATGCTCACTGACAGCGCGGAACGGCAGCGGGAGATCAGCCAGCGACTGATCGCGCGGCAGGCTCGGTGGCCGGAGATGGGCGAGGTTAGCTTGCTTGATCCAGGACAGGCACGGGGGCTGTTCCCGCCGCTGCGGCCGGACGCCTGGGCCGTTCACATCAGCGGAGCCGCCCGGGTCGACGGGCGTCTCATCTCCGCTGCGCTGCGCCGGGCGGCCGGACGCAACGGTGCGACCGTCTTGCCCGGTGATGCCGCGCTCCGGTGCGCGCACGGCGCGGTGGAGGGCGTGACGGTAGCCGACCAGTTCCTCGCGGCGGACGCGGTAGTGGCGGCGACCGGGGCCTGGACGGATGCGTTCGTGGAGCCGGCGGGACTCACGCTTGGCGTAACGGCTCAGCGTGGCCAGATCGTCCATATCGGCCTGGGCATGACCGATACCAGCCGCTGGCCCGCCATCCTGCCCAGTGGCACGGGCCATTACATGGTGGCGTTCGACGACTCGCGGGTCGTAGCTGGCGCCACTCGGGAGACCGGCTCCGGCTTCGACTACCGCATCACCCCCGGCGGCCTCGCCGAAGTGCTTGACGAAGCCCTGGCCGTCGCGCCCGGCCTTGCGTCCGGAACCTATCTGGAGACCAGGATCGGCTTCCGGCCGATGGGGCCGGACATCAGGCCACTGCTTGGCACGGTGCCCGGCATCGACGGGCTTACCGTCGCCACAGGACTCGGAGCCTCGGGGCTGACGATGGGGCCCTACGCCGGAGAACTGGCCGCCCGGGTCGCCCTGGGCACTTCCCTGCCATTGGATCTCAGCCCGTTCAGCCCGGTCCGACACGGCATCCGCACCGGGAGCAGGCAGTGATGTGAGCGCTCTGGAAATAGCGCTCAGGAAATACTGCAGCCCTTCGACTTCGTCAGATGCGGTGTCGGGCACGGTCTCAGGCATTATGAGCAACGTATGAAGGAGGTACCGTGCCCGGGAGCCTGCACCATGTAGAGCTGTGGGTGCCGGACCTGGGGCGTGCCTGCGCTGAGTGGGGATGGCTGCTCGTGCAGCTTGGATACGCGCCGTTCCAGGAGTGGACGGTCGGGCGCAGCTGGCGCCTCGGCGCCACTTATCTCGTGGTCGAGCAGTCGCCCGCGCTGGCCGCCAGCGAGCACGACCGGCTGCGGCCAGGACTGAACCATCTCGCGTTCCACGCCGGAACCCGCCAGAATGTCGACCGCCTTGCTGCTGAAGGACCGGCATTCGGCTGGGCGCTGCTGTTCCCCGATAGGCATCCGCACGCTGGCGGGCCAGATCACTACGCTGCCTACCTCGCCAACACCGACGGGTTCGAGGTCGAGCTCGTCGCCGGTGAAGCGTGACCGGGCCGGCTGCCCTCACCTGGAGCGGGGTCACGGCGCGGCGGATGGCGCGGCACGCGCTGGCAGAACCGGCCGCCGACCTGAGGCCCGATGCGATCGCTGGGGTGTTGTGCGGAGCGCACGCTCAGCTGCTCGGCGCCGCCGAGCTGTCGATCGGGCGGCGGATTACCGGAGCTACCCGCGCCGATGTGCGGCGCGCGCTCTGGGAGGAGCGCACCCTGGTCAAGACGTTCGGGCCGCGTGGCACCATCCACCTGCTGCCCGCCGCTGACCTGGCGATGTGGACGGGCGCGCTGTCGGCCCTCCCGCCGATCACGCATCATCCGGACCCGGTACGCTTCTCCCCCGGGCAGGCTGAAGAGGTGATGGCGGCCATCGGTGACTCGCTGGCGGACGCAGAGCTGACCGTCGACGAGCTGACCGAGTCGCTCGAGGCTCGGACAGGCCCCTGGGCGGTCGAGCGGACGATGGAAGCGTTCGGTGGGAAGTGGCCGCGCTGGCGTCAGCTCACCGGCGCGGCGGCGCACCGAGGGATGTTGTGCTTCGGGCCGGATCGGGGCCGCAACGTGACCTATACCAACCCGCACCGCTGGCTGCCCGGCTTCCGTCCCGCCGACGGCGACGCGGCGCTGCGCGCGCTCCTCACCCGCTACCTTTACGCGTACGGCCCGGCGACGCCGGCCAACTTCGCCCAGTGGCTAGCCATGCCGGTGCGGCGGGCGACCGAGCTGTTTGGCGTGCTGGGCGAGGAGCTGGAGCGCGTCGAGCTGGATGGGACGCCGGCCTGGACGCTGGCCGGTGACACCGCGACGCCGCCCGAGCCGTACCGGGGGATCCGCCTGCTGCCTTACTTCGACGCGTATGTCGTCGCGGGCCAGCCCCGGAACCAGCTGTATCCGGGCGCGGCCGCCGTCCGTGCGCTCACCCCGGCGGGGCAGGCGGGAAACTATCCGGTCCTGCTGGTCGACGGCGTGGTCGGCGGAGTGTGGCACCAGCGGCGCTCCGGGGGCGCGATCGCTATCACGGTCGAGCCGCTACAGCAGCTGACCGCGCCCCAGCGCCGGCAACTTGATGAGGAAGCCAGCCTGGTCGGCGCGGTCATGGAGGCGGCGGTGATGCTGACGGTGGGCACCGTCACGGTTGGCGCCCACGCGTAAGCGACAGGCACCGGGCTACCGGCGGGCGCGGCGCGGGCCGAACTTGTAGTAGGCCAGGGCGCCGACGGCCAGCAGCAGCAGCCACGGCGAGAACAGGAAGTGCACGACGAAGCTGATGACGATCAGGGCCACGATGGCGATGAGGGCGAAGGCGATGAGGGCGGGCATGACGATCGGTCTCCGTTCAGGGTTTGCTGTTTTCGACCTGCTTCTAGGCTGCCGCGCACGGTGGCTGCCGTCGATCGGGATCAGCCCTGTTCGCACCCTGGTGTGCATGCCCCGGGATCAGGGGCATCCCTGATCCGGCGGGTCAGGGTCGGGGCGGCAGGCTGTCCCGCTCGCCTCGGGTAAGGCGGATCGCGGCCGCGTAGATCGCCGCGGGGTTGCCCGGCGGCCAGCCAGGCAACGGGTCGATCGTGTCGACGTAGACGAAGCCGTTGTGTTCGTAGAAGGCCCGCGTAGCCTCGTACGGGGCGTAGCCGGCCGAGCTGTCCAGGGTTTTGACCGTCACGACGCTGACTCCGGTCTGCGCCAGGTCGTCCATGACGTTGTTGAGCAGCCTGGTTCCGTGGCCTTGGCCGCGCCGGCGAGCGTCGACGGCGATCCACAGGATCTCCGCGCCGCCGGGTGATTTCCTGGCAGCGATGACAAAGCCAGTGATCGTTCCGTCATCGGTGATGACCCAGGCCTCGTGACTGTCCGCATCGTGCTCGACCTTCCCGGGCACGTCGTCGGTGAAGTACTCGGGAAGGCCCCGCACGATGGCCGCGAGGGCAGGAGCCTCCCCGGCCGCAACACGGCGGACAGCGTTCATAACGCAGTTCTATCGCCTGGCGGGCCGTGACTGCGAATGACTTCTCCCCACGGGGAGATGGCCTCGGAGGTGCCGTCGGGGTGCACGATGACTTTCCAGCCGCGGCGGTGAATGCACAC
>NZ_JBARCR010000025.1:0-4056 GCF_049794275.1 Trebonia sp. | reverse complement strand
GTAGAAAGCGGCGGAACGCTCCAGGTCGCGCACCTGCAGTGAAATGAAGTCGGGTCCGGTGACGGCCACGATCCTTGCCTCCTCATGGTATGTCAGTCTTCTGACACACCACAATGTATGTCAGAATACTGACATGAGTCAAGGCGAGCCCGGAATCGAGCTGGACACATCGCTGGGGTACATGCTGAAGGCGGCCGCGAGCGCCCTGCACTCTGCCCTGGAGGCCGTGCTGAGGCCGCTGGGCATGACGATCACCCACTACTCCTGCCTGGAGCTGCTTGCCCAGCGACCGGGCCTGTCGAACTCCGAGCTTGCCCGCGGCGCCTTCGTCACCCGGCAGTCGATGAACGTGCTCCTGCAGGCCCTCGAACGCCAGGGACTCGTCGTCCGCCCGGCACAGGCACCCGCCGGCAGGGCCCTGCCGACCGAGCTGACCGCCCGCGGGCGCCGCCAGCTCAAGGTGGCCAGCGCCGCGGTTCGCCGCGTCGAGCAAGACATGCTGGCCAATCTGGATGCCAGCCAACAAGATCAGATGCGGCGCCTGCTCACCGCCTGCATCGCCTCACTGACCGGACCGCCCGCATCGGCGACGTAACTGCTCCGGAATTTACGACTTTGCTGTGTCCCTGAGTCGGCGACCGACTACCAGTGATCACTGCGGCTGCTTCCTTCGTGTCATAGCCAGTGGGGCTTCCGCTAGTGCGGCAAGCTTGGCCGATCGCTTCCTTATCAGGGTGTCGGCGTTCCGGCTCGGACAGCGGCCTTGCTGTTGTGAGCTGGGCATATGGCCACACCGCGCATTTCAGCCACCTTGCAGTGTCCTGCCCTTACACCCGTGGTCCTTGGCGTTCTAGGGCCGTTGTAGGGGCAGACCTCGGGCCGGGAGCCCTGTTAGCCCGAGACGGGGTTTCGAGCCTGGCCAACGGGTAGTCCGTAAATGAGGTTGAGAGAAGTGATGGGTATGCGTCGGTATCTGCTCGTCCTAGACATGGACCTGCTGGCGATGGACGAAGAGCATGACCTAGAGCCGATCAACTACCTGGTCGCCAAGCAAGAGCAGGAATCCTTCGAAGTGATCGTGCTGGCGTTGGTCGATACGGCCCGGACGAAGCTGCCCGCCATCGAGTTGCTGCTCGGTGCCCGGGCCGGGAAGTTCCCGGTAGCGCCCCGGCCCGACCACGACCTAAATGCTGCCGCCGAGCACCGGATGAACCTGGCTGTCCGCCACCTGAAGACGATCGGCTGCCAGGCCAGTGGCCTGTTGAGCGAGGAGGAGCTGGTCAAGGCAGTGCGCGCGGAGACCCGCCGCCATGACTATGACGAGGTCATCCTGGCGATCGGCAGGCAAGAGGGTTCCAAACTCGCTCACGTTGTGGGCCGGGACCCGGTTCAGCGGCTGCGGCGACAGTGGGGCCAACGGCTGATCGTGTTCCCGAATGGTTCCCCTCAAAGCTGAGCCCGGCTCGGCAGCATAGAAGCCCGGCCGCGGTCGTGTACACCCTATTGACCTCTTCCTTATCAAGTCTCCTCAACGTCCCGGCTCACGCACGTCAAGCCAGGCTCCGGTGTCGGGTGGTTGCCCGGGAGTAGCCGTGATGACCTCCGGTAGACCACCTCATCGGCACGCAGCGGGCATGCCTTGAACGACCTAACTCGGGGTGCGGGGTTCCCCGCGCTGGTGCAGGGAAGATCCTGCCGCGTCCGCGTAGGACGGTGAGGGGTTGAAACAGCGGGGGCCGACCGGAGCCCATATGCATCGGGGTCCGGGGCGGCAGCCCCGGGTGCGCGGGAGAGTCCTCTAGGTCCTCGTCGCCCTGGTGCTCGTCCTCGCACTTCCCGGTCCATCCTTGGGCCTGAGGCCCCGCCGGAGGCAATAAACCGGAGGCATTAAAGAAGCGGTACCGTCAGCATGGGCGCGCGGTCCGGGCTCGGGTAAGGAAGGTGATCGAGTGAGATTGCCGTGGCAGGCGAAGGAATACGAGCGGAGCTGCACCAAGTGCGGGTACACATGGCGAGTGCCCCGATCGGCTGCGCGGCAGCGCGTCCGATCGATTTCCGGGATCTCGGTTACTGCGCCGAAGAGTGTGCGTGTGGACCGAGCCGAATTGGCGAGACAAATCAGCTCGATCTCGGCGAGTAATGAACCGGCTGAGTTGTACCGGCAGTGCCCCAAATGTGGCGCAGCCGACTTTACGCAGCGTGCGTTGCGTGCCATCTAGTGGATTGAGAGCGCGGAGACCGCGGACCTAGATCATAGGAGCTGAGGAAAGGCCCTGTGCACCACTGGCCTGCGATGACAGGGCGAGAGTGCCTGATCGATCTGGGTGTCATCGGCGCTGGGACCAGCTGACGAATCTACCCCCCTCCCTCCTCCCGTCTGCGTAGTGCGTTCACGAGCTTGCGCCAGCCCTTTGCGATCTGCTGCCCCTTCCAGGCTTGCGCTTCCGCCACCCCTGCCGCCGCCTTTCTGAAAGGTGCTGGCGTCTCGTCCGCAGGGGCGGGCACCTCAGCTTGACTCTCGTGCTCCCGATCGGGGTCGTCCTCGGTCGTGGTCATGACCCCGAGACTACTAAGAGCCCTTGGTTGGAGCGGGTGACGGGAATCGAACCCGCACTGTCAGCTTGGGAATCTGTGCGGTACGGGCTTCAACAACCGCTGACCTGCGGTGTCGGGTGCCCGCGGCTAATTGCACGCTAATTGCACGGTCGGTCGGGGATCTTCCCCCTGTCCACGGCCAGGTACGCCCTTAGTAACGCTCCCGTCCGGCCACCGGATGGTCAACGAACTCCGGTAGGCGGCAGACGGCCTCTCCTGGGTCGGCCGTTGCGGCGTTCCCGGCCTCACACCAGGCGGCCAGACCAGCACGGCCCGGTAGTTGAACCCGTCTTGGCCGGGGGCTTCATAGGTGAAGGTGACATGATCGCCCGGCTTGAGGCTGCGAAATCCCTCGGACACGATCATCGAGAAATGAACCCAGCACCCTTCCGGAGTGTCGGCAGAGTCGATCACCCCCCACCCGTGGTCATCGCTCCACTCCCGGACGGTTCCCTCGCTCAGCACACCCTCAGTATGTTCCGCGTGCTCAGTCCGGTCCATCTTCCTCTTTGCAGCTCGCGGGCTTCTGACGCTTCTATGTTTGTCAAGGAGCTTCGGGAAGATTCATCGTCCGGGTGAGCTGCCGGTAAAGCTCGCGAGCGATGTAGCGCTTTAGGCAGCGGCGGATTTCCCGTGGTGTCTTTCCCTCGGCGGTGCGCCGGGCGACGTAGGCGCGGGTGCGCGGGCAGCTGCGCATCCGGACCAGCGCGATGGCGTGGATGGCGCGGTTCAGCGCCCGGTCACCGCCGCGGTTGAGCCGGTGCCGGACGGTCTGGCCGCTGCTGGCCGGGACCGGGCTGGTGCCGGCGAGGGCGGCGAACGCGGCCTCGCTGCGGCACCGGCCAGGGTGGGAGAAGCTCACGATGGCCTGGGCGGCGCTGACCGGCCCGACCCCGTACCGGTTGGTCAGCCCGGGAGCAATGTCCTCGACGATGGTCAGCAGCTGGGCGCGGTTGTCCTTGAGCTGCCGGCGAGCCTGATCCAGGGCCTCAGCCAGGCGGCGGATCTCGGCCTGGCGGACGGCCTGCTCGCGGCTGGCATCAGCGGCCAGGTCACGCCCGGCCAGCGCGGCAAGGGCCTTGCCCGGCAAGGTCGTGCGGGCAGCCTGGCGGTCGGTGTCATCGCCCGTCAGCAGCAGCGCGCGCAGCCGTCCCGCCTGGGCGGTCCGGGCTACCGTGATCTCCTGCCGGGCAACCAGCAAGATGCGCAGCGCTTCCCGGTCGCCGTCAGCCCGCGGCACCGGCAGCCGGCTCGCGTCCAGGCGCAGCGCGGCCAGCACCGCCAGGTGCGCGTCGATGGGGTCGGACTTGCCCTTCCCGCGCCGCTGCCTGCGGCTGGGCTGCTCGCACTCGATCACCAGCAGCCCGGCAGCCGCCAGCGCCCGCGCCAGCCCGATCCCGTAGCTGCGGCTGCCCTCCATGCACACCGCCACCCGCGGCCCGGGCGCCGCCTTCGCGATCG
>NZ_JBARCR010000024.1:0-1721 GCF_049794275.1 Trebonia sp. | reverse complement strand
TCCAGATGATGCCGCCGGCCAGTCCGGCCGCCACCACGGCGAGCGTCACATCCGCGGTGTTGACGAGGCCGTTGGCGATGGTAGCCGCCACGGCCAGGGACAAGAACGCGCCGACGAAGTTGAGCGCGCCCGAGATCGCCACCGCGGTCCGCGGCCCCAGCGCCCCGGTCGCGATCGAGGTCGCCATCGCGTTGCCCGTGTCGTGGAAGCCGTTCGTGAAGTCGAAAGCAAGTGCCGTCAAGACCACCAGCACGAGCACGGTGTCGTTTCTCACAATGGCGACGGTAAATCTCGGTTAGTAAGTTCTGAAGAAAGTCACATGGTCCAGCGGGCTAACAGTTGGTTAACGGCAGGCGACGAACGTTCGGGCGGCTGGAACCGGTATCCCATGCCGGGCTCGGTGATCAGCCACCGGGGCCGCGCGGGGTCGGGTTCGAGCTTGCGCCGCAGCTGCGCCATGTACAGCCGCAGGTTGCCGCCCGCGTTGTCGTAGCCGGGACCCCACACGTCGCGCAGCAGCTGCTTCTGGCTGAGCAGCTTGCCCGGGTTGCGCAGCAGCACTTCGAGCAGGTGCCATTCGGTGGGCGTCAGCCTGATGTCGGTGCCGCCCTGGTCCTGGCCGTCGAGGTCCCTGGTGACGCGCTTGGCGCCGAGGTCGACGGTGAGGTCACCGAGTTGCACCCGCGGCGGCTCGTCGGCGGCCGGCGTGCGGCGCACTGCGGCCCGCATCCTGGCCAGCAGCTCTGCCACGCCGAACGGCTTGGTCACGTAGTCGTCCGCCCCGGCGTCGAGCGCTTCCACCTTGTCGGTGGAGTCGGCCCGCCCGGACAGCACGATGATGGGCGCGGCCGTCCAGCCGCGCAGCCCGCCGATCACGTCCACGCCGTCCATGTCGGGCAGCCCGAGGTCGAGGATCACCAGGTCCGGCGGGTGGGCGGCGGCTTCTTCCAGCGCCTGCGCGCCGGTCGCCGCGGTGTACACGTCGTACTGCCGCACTCGCAGGTTGATCCGCAGCGCGCGCAGGATCTGCGGCTCGTCGTCGACAACGAGCACTCGTGTCATGGCCGCCACACCCCCTCGTCGCCTGGCGCGGCGGGAAGCGACACGGTCATCGTGAGCCCTCCCCCCGGCGTGTCCTCGGCGGTGAGCGTACCTCCCATGGCCTCGGTGAGCCCGAGCGAGAGCGCGAGCCCCAGCCCGACGCCGGTGGTGTTGTCCGTGTCGCCCAGCCGCTGGAAGGGGACGAACATCCGCTCCCGGTCCGATTCGGGTATGCCGGGCCCGCGGTCGACGACGCGCAGCTCCACGTGGTCGCCGAGCGCGCTGGCGGCGAGCAGCGGGGGCTTGCCCGCGGGGGAGTAGCGCAGCGCGTTCTCGATGAGGTTCACCACCACGCGCTCCAGGATGGCGGGGTCCGCCTGCACCGCGGGCAGCGACTCGGGGATGTCCACCATGACGTCGCGGCCGAGCGGCTCGAGGTTGTCGAGCGCGCGGGCGACGATCTCGTCCAGACCGGTCGGGCGCGGGAACAGCGACAGCGCGCCCGCCTGTAGCCTGCTCATGTCCAGCAGGTTCTCCACCAGGTGGGTAAGCCGGTCCAGGGACTCGTCGGCGGTGGCGAGCAGCTCCTCGCTGTCGGCGGCGTCCCAGCGCACGTCGGGGGACCGCAGCGACGTGACCGCCGCCTTGGCCGAGGCGAGCGGGGTGCGCAGGTCATGGCT
>NZ_JBARCR010000023.1:0-3086 GCF_049794275.1 Trebonia sp. | reverse complement strand
GTGCCCGGCGACCCCCGCGGACAGGTACCGGGTAAGGCTCGCCAGCGTGTCGTACTCCGGCCCGTCGTGCACCACGAGCAGCGGCAGCCGCTCGCCGGGCTGCGTGCCCTGCGGAGACCAGACCCGTACGGAGACCGCCGCGTCAAGCGCCTTGACCGGTACGTCGACAGCGGTAACGTTCCCTGGCTCGGCCGCGGTGCTCAGCCATCCCGGTGGGGTGTAACCCGGGAACTCCAGGACGCTCTTCGGTCCGAACGCTCCCGCGACCTGCCGCGAGTTCCCGGGATCCAGCACGGTCTCCGTGCCGCCGCCGGCGTGCCGCAGCTCCAGCAGATACTCCATCCGGTTCACCGGCGGCCGGTCGATGACCAGCTTCCATCCGTCGCCGCTGCGGTGGAAGCCGAGCTGGTCGCCGGGGATACGCACGTCCTGGATGAGCCGCACGCCCGCCAGTCGATGCTCAGGATCGGCCAGCAGGAAGGTCACCGCATCCTCACTCATCCGGCCGCTGGCCTCGGTAATCGGCGCCGACGTCGCGGCCAAGTTCCTGGCGCAACTGATCCTCCACGCGATCCCACTCAGGGCCGAAGACCGCGATCATGGCGGCTTTCACTGCGCTGGCGGCATCAGCCAGCCGGTCGGCTACTTGCCGTACCTCGGCCGGCGTCCGCACCGTGACCATGACATCACGGGAGTTCCGGCTGCCGTGCAGCGTGACCAAGACGTCACCCGGCCGCGTTGCCCACGCGTCGTGGATAACCCGGTTGCGATGCGAGTTCGCCTGGTGGCAGGCCTTGAGCGCGGCCAGGAGCCTGTCCTTTTCCGCGGCGGGGATATCGGTATGGTGCCGGGTGATGCGCTCGCAATCCTCGATCATGGTGGCCGCTGTCAGCCGGGAATCCACCACCGCGGCGTACTTGCTGTCGATCAGCGCGCTGAACGCCGCGCGCAGCACTCGTTCCAGGAAGGCCGACTCGAGGACGACGCCGCCCAGCGCGTGCTGCAGCTCATCCACGTCCATGCCTGTAGACACTACGGGTTGCGGCCGGTGAAGAGGCGCGACCAGGGATTGACCAGGGGCATGTACTGGCGCGAGCGGACCCGCCCGCGCGCGAGGGTGGGACCGAGGACCAGCCCGGTGACTAGGCTTGCGACATCCGATGAGTAGGGGGTTGTGCGATGAGCAGCTACGACTACGACGTCATCGTCGTGGGTGCCGGGTCACCGGGGGAGCACTGCGCCGGCGAGCTGGCCGACGGCGGGCTCCGGGTGGCGGTCGTGGAGCGGGAGCTGGCCGGAGGCGAGTGCTCGTACTACGCGTGCATCCCGTCGAAGTCGCTGTTGCGGCCCGGCGAGGCGGTGTACCAGGCCCGCCAGGCGGCGGCCACCGCGCAGGTCGACGTCGCCGCCGCGCTGGCCTGGCGGGACTACATGGTCTCCAATTACTCCGACGAGGGGCAGCAGCGCTGGCTGGCGGGCGAGGGGATCGACCTGATCCGCGGTACCGGCGCGCTGGCCGGCCCCGGCGTGGTGGAGGTGGGCGACAGGCGATACACCGCGGCGAACGTGGTGGTGGCGACCGGCTCGGATGCGGTCATCCCGCCCGTCCCCGGGCTGCGCGAGCTCGACGGTGTGTGGACCAACCGCGAGGCGACCGGCATGAAGGCCGTACCGCGTCACCTGCTGATCCTCGGCGGCGGCCCGGTCGGCGCCGAGATGGCCCAGGTCGTGCGCCGATTCGGTGGCGACGTCACCGTGGTGGAAGGGGCCGAGCACGTGCTGGCCCGCGAGCCGGCCCCGCTCGGCCACGCCCTCGGCGAGGAGATGCGACGGGACGGCATCGAACTGATCCTCGGCATCAAGGCGGTCTCGGCGAGGCGCGACGGCGACGACTACGTGCTGGTCCTCGACGACGGCCGCGAGCTGCGCGGCGACCGGCTGCTCGTCGCCACCGGCAGGCGCCCGCGGGTGCCCGCCGGGCTGGACACGGTGGGCGTGACCGTCGGCCCGCATGGCATCCCTGTCGACGCGCACCTGCGCGTCGCCGACCGGCTGTGGGCCGTCGGCGACGTCACCGGCGTCCGGCTGCTGACCCACGTCGGCAAGTACCAGGGCGAGGTCGTCGCCTCGAACATCCTCGGCGAGTCCCGCGAGGCCCATTACGAGGCCATCCCCGACGTGGTCTACACCGACCCGCAGGCGGCCTCGGTCGGCGCCACGGAGGCGCCGTTCAGCGCGACCATCCCGCTATCCGAGGTGGCCAAGACAGCGACCTACAACCACGCCTACGCCAAGTCCACGGGCTTCCTGACCCTGCTGTCCGACGGCGAGACGCTGACCGGCGCGTTCGCGCTCGGCCCCGAAGCGGGGGAATGGATGCAGCAGGCCACGCTGGCCATCAGGGCCCGGGTGCCGCTGGCCGTGCTGCGCGACGTCATCCAGCCGTTCCCCACCTTCTCGGAGATCTACGTGGCCGGGCTGAAGGCGCTGCGCGGCCAGATCGCGGCCGCGCGTCAGCCCGCGCGGGCAACGGAATCGCAATGACCCACGAGGTGATGTCGTGACCAGCGAACCGCAACTCGCCGGACAGACCGTCGTCGTGATCGGCGGCAGCTCCGGCATCGGAATGGAAACCGCCCGCCTGGCCGCACAGGGGGGCGCCGGCGTGATCATCGCCGGCCGGCACGCCGACCGCCTGAAGCAGGCCGCGGCCGAGGTCGGCGCGCGCGATACCGCGGCGTTTGACGCCACCGACCAGGCCGCGCTCAGCGGCTTCTTCGGCGGCCTGCCGGGACCGGTCGACCACGTGCTGGTCACCGGCCCCGGCCCGTACTACGCGCCGTTGGCCGAGCTGGAGCACGACCGGGGGCAGCTCGATTGGGACCACCACATCTGGCTGCCTGTCGCCGTGGCTCAGCAGGCCGTCGGCCGGGTGCGGCCCGGCGGCACGCTGCTGTTCATGGCCGGCACCCGCGGCGGCGGGCGGGCGGCAGGACTGTCGCTCATCGCGGCGAACTCCGCCGCGCTGCCGGCCCTGATCGCCAACCTGGCGGTCGAGATCGCGCCGATCCGGGTCAACCTCATCG
>NZ_JBARCR010000022.1:0-1596 GCF_049794275.1 Trebonia sp. | reverse complement strand
CGACGGCGATCACGACGGCGAGGTGGCGGCGCGGCAGGCCGACGTCTCGGCGATCGCCAGCCTGGGGCAGAGCATTGGGCTGGTCAAGGAGGCGCTCCGGGTCCGCGGCTTCGGCCCGATGGCCGCGCGGATGGCGGTGGCGGAACCCGACGCGGCGACCGCGGCGCGGGTGGCGGAGCTCGTCAAGAGCCTTGCGCCCGACGACTGACCGGTACGCCTGGTTTGTAACAGGTCTGTATACGCCCGTTCCGGTGGTGAACCGGTTAGCGGGACCGGGCGTCATTCATGGTGAGGCCCGGCGAAAGCGGGGCGCCGGGCCTCCTCATCCGCACCGTCGCGGTTAGCGTAGCGTGACCGCCCATTGATACTGTGCGTGTTTTGATGTAACCGTTGCCGCGTGCAACCGCCATTGTCGATTCCTCTGATTTCCGTGTGCCCGGCGAATGATTCGCCGATCCCCTCTGGACTAATCGCAGCCGCTGGCGTAAGTAAGTTTGAGAGGAGTTGCGGGGTCGGCATGGTCTAGACCCCTGAACCTGGGAGGGGAAGCCGGTGGCACACGCATGGATGCCAGGAGCACGACGCATCCGGGCGGATACTGACGGAGGCCCTCTCAACGGAGGCGCACCGCGCGCGGTCTGGCTGACCCTGGGGACCGCGCCGCGCACGGTTTCCATTCAGTCGGCGGCGCAGCGCCTCGTCGGCGAATGCCGTCCCTGCCACCTCGTCTGGGACCCGGTGACCGGCGACATCGTCCAGCTCGTCTCCATTTTGCGGGCGGGCCGCGCGCTCGGGACGCCCGAGCAGCTCGACTGGGATCCTGACCGGGTGCCGGCGTCCCCGCGGAACGTGAACGCCGAGGGCCGGGTGTGCGCGCAGATCGCCGTTCTCGGGTACCCCGAGGAGCCGTTCACGGACGGCCCGATGACCGGCGTGGACGCGATCGTCGAGTGGCTCGACTCGTGGGGGGTCTCGCGCCGCTGGCCGGCCGGGGAGCCCATGTCGTGCCTGGCAACCGGCGCCGAACGCAGCCGCGCGCTGTGGGCGCGCGGCGGTCACTTCGGCGCGTCGCAGGTGCCCGGCTGCGAGAACGCCGGCCCGGGGGCGATCGACACCGACCAGCTCACCGGACCGCACGTGCTGCAGGTCCACTCGCGGGAATTCCCTGATCAGCTGGCTGCGGCCGCCGCCCTTGCGATCCCGGCATTAGCGTTGCCCGGCGGCCCCGCGTAACACCACGCTGGTGAGGCCGGCCAGCAGCGTTGCGAGGACTGCCGCGGCGCGCCGGACCTGGGTCAGCGGCGTGGCGCCGTAGCCGAGGATCAGCCCGCTGATCGACGGCGGGCCCGCGAAGTACCGGTCGAGCACGTACAGCCCGACGCCTCTTTTGGCGGCCTCGGCCACGACCAGCTCTGGCGGCAGGCCGGCCGGGAGCTCGAGCACCACGTGCAGGCCGGCGGTGTCGCCGAGCAGGCGGCAGGGCGCGGTCAGCGCCTCGACGATCGCGGCCCGGCGGCGGGCGTACTCCAGGCGCATCCGCCGGATGTGCCGTTCCAGGTCGCCGGAGGTGAGCAGCGCGAGCAGGGCGTGCTGGCC
>NZ_JBARCR010000021.1:0-6132 GCF_049794275.1 Trebonia sp. | reverse complement strand
CGCCGGTGTCGCTGGCCGCGCTGTGCCGGGCGGCGGCGAACTGGCTCGCGGTGGACGGCGCGAGCGTGACGGTAGTGAGCGGCCTGGGGGTGCGCGAGCCGCTGTCGGCCACCGGTGAGCTGAGTGTCCGGCTGGAGGAGCTGCTGTTCACGACCGGTGAGGGGCCGGGCGTGGAGGATTTCATGTTCGGGTCGCCGATGCTGATCCCGGACTTGGAGCTGGTGACGGAGCGGTGGCCGGGTTTCGTCCCGGCGGCGGTGGCGGCCGGGGCACGGGCGCTGTTCGCGTTCCCGCTGCAGGCCGGGGCGATCCGGGTGGGCGTGCTGTCGCTGTACCGGGCGCGGCCGGGGCCGCTCACGCCGCAGCAGCTGGCGGATGCGCTGGTCTTCGGCGACATCGCGCTGCAGCTGCTGCTGGACTCGGCAGCGGGCATCAGCGGGCTGGCCGGCTACCAGCCGCTGGACGGCCTGCCAGGCAGCCGCGCCGAGGTGTACCAGGCGACCGGGATGATCTCGGTGCAGCTCGGCGTGAGCCTGGAGGAGGCACTCGTGCGGCTGCGGGCGCACGCGTTCGCCGCAAGCACGCCGCTGGACGATGTCGCGGGCGACGTGGTCAGGCGCCTGCTGCGGTTCGATCCGGATCCCGGTCCGGCAGCCTGATCCTGGCATCGCCGGCCGGGTCCCATGACTGACGGTACGGGGCGGCGAGCGCTAGCCTGGCAGTTATGGCAGCAACGGTGGATGAGCGCCTGGCGCAGACGTTCGTGGAACTGGCGGACACCCTGGTCGCCGGGTATGACCTGATGGAGTTCCTGCAGACGCTCACCGACCGGTGCGTCGAGCTGCTGGAGGTGGACGCGGCCGGGCTGCTGCTGGCCGACGGCCGGGGCGCGCTGCGGCTGGTGGCCGCCTCGACCGAGCAGGCTCGGGTCGTGGAGCTGTTCCAGATCCAGAACGACGAGGGACCGTGCCTGGACTGCTACCGCACCGGGCAGGCCGTCATCGTCAGCGACATCCGCTCCGACCGCCCCGCGGCGCGGTGGCCGCGGTTCGCCGCCGCCGCCCGAGAGATGGGCTATGCCGGGGTGCACGCCATCCCGATGCGGCTGCGCGACCAGGTCATCGGGACGCTGAACCTGTTCAGGACCGCGCCGGACGGACTGGACCCGGCGGTAGTGGTAGCGGCCACCGCCCTGGTGGACGTGGCCACCATCGGCATCCTGCAGGAACGCGCCGTGCGCCACCAGGAGGTCGTGGCCGGTCAGCTGCAACTGGCGCTGAACAGCCGCATCATCATTGAGCAGGCCAAGGGGATCCTCGCCGAGCGGCTCCGGATCACTCCCGACGAGGCGTTCGTCACACTGCGCCGCTACGCGCGCGATCACAACCATCCGCTCACCGGGCTGGCGGGCGACGTCATCCACGGCACGGCACGCATCACCGGCGACGGATAAGCACTCGCCCTCATGCCGCTTCATCGTCAGGGCAAGGGGTGCCCCGGCCGGTTCGCGGTCGGCGGGCCCGGGTGCCCCGACGATGGCCGCCAGGTCCGACCCGTCGATCGTTTCGCGCTCAAGCAACAGGTCGACGACCTGGTCGAGAGTCTGACGATGCCCGCGGAGCAGCTTGGTGGCCGTGTCCTCGGCATCCCGGAGCAGCCTGGCTACTTCCTGGTCGATGGAACGCTGCGTTTCCTCTGCATAGGGACGGCCGGCGAAGGGATTGTCGCGGCTCGGTCCCTCCGGCCCGTAACTGACAGGCCCGACCGTTGCGGAGAACCCCCACTCCCGCACCATGTGCGTCGCGAGCTCGGTCGCCCCCGCGAGGTCGCTCGCTGAGCCGGTCGACGGTTCTGCCAGCACGATGATCTCGGCGGCGCGACCGCCAAGACGCACGGCGAGTGATGCGGTCAGGTAGCTTTCCGGATGCAGATGGCGCTCGAACTCAGGCAGCTGCTCGGTCACGCCGAGAGCGGCGCCCCGGGAAAGAATCGTGACCTTCGCGACGGGATCGGTGTGCTCCGAGAGCGCGGCCACAAGCGCGTGCCCGGCTTCGTGGACGGCCACGGCATATTTCTCCTCGGGCAGCAGCGCGTTCGACGCGTCACGGCGGCCGATGAGGAGACGGTCCCTGGCGGTGTCGAAGTCGGCGGCACTCAGAACGCGGCGATCAGCGCGCACGGCGTTGATCGCCGCTTCGTTCACGAGGTTGGCGAGATCTGCGCCAGAGAATCCGGGCGTGCCCCGCGACACTACGTCGAAGTTCACGTCCGGTGCGAGCGTCTTGCCCTGCCCGTGGATAGCCAGGATCGCGGTCCGTTCCACGTAGTTGGGCAGCGGGATCTCTACCGTCCGGTCGAAGCGCCCAGGCCTCAGCAGCGCCGCGTCGAGGATTTCCGCTCTGTTGGTCGCCGCCATAACGACCACGCTGGCGCCTGGCTCGAATCCGTCCATTTCCGACAGCAGCTGGTTGAGTGTCTGCTCGCGCTCGTCATTCGAGCCGAACCCGCCGGGACCGCGCCGGCCGCCGATGGCGTCGATCTCGTCGATGAAGATGATCGACGGGGCACGCTTCCGGGCGTCGGTGAACAGATCCCGGACCCTCGAGGCTCCGACGCCGACGAACATTTCGACGAAACTCGAGCCGCTCAGGGCGAAGAACGGCACCTGGGCCTCACCGGCGACAGCCCTGGCCAGCAGGGTCTTGCCGGTTCCCGGCGGCCCGACCATCAGCACACCCTTCGGGCCGACCGCGCCTGCTTGGTCGTAGCGGGCCGGATGTCTCAGGAAGTCCACTACTTCCATGACCTCAGCCTTGGAACCCTCGTAGCCAGCGATGTCCGCGAAGCGCGTGTGTGGCCTGTCCTCGTCGTAGACCTTGGCCTTCGACCTGCCGAAGGTCATGATCCCGCCCATCCGTCCGAGCTGCTTGCTACGGCGGCTAAGCCAGAGGAAGAGCCCGACGATGATGAGAAGCGGCAGGACCCACTCAAGTAGCAGTCCCAGCACCGAGGTCGTGCTCGGGCTGACTCCTGTCACCTGAACCTTGTGCCCTAGCAGCAGGCCGGAAAGAGCGTTGTCGTTGAGCGCGGTCGGGATCTGGGAGGTGTAGGCGCTGCCGTCGTGGAGCTTCCCGCTCACCGATCCCGCCGAGGTGATCGCCGCCGTCGAGACCTTGTTCGCGGTCACTTCGCCGACGAAGCTGGTGTAGCTGAATGCCCGGGCGGGCGTCCCGCCAACGCCCGGGTGGAAGAGCAGTAGCGCAATGAACCCGATCGCGACTCCGGCCGGCAGCAGCCATATCCGCCGCTTCGGCGTCGGCGTCGGCGTCGGTGTCGGCGTCGGGGTTGGGGGGACGGATTTCTTCGGCGGACCCGGTCGGGCCGGGGTCACGTCATCGGGGGCGCGGCATGGATGCCGGAACGCATATGCAGCGCCGCTGAATAGCCCCCTGGGTAGTCGCCTGGCAGTAGCGGGAAGCGACGGAATCATGCTCCGCAGCAGTGTGCCCGCACGCGCACGCCGTGTCTGGCGGCGGCTCAACGCGCGATGGTGTCGTCATAAGGTTGCCCCTCCCATACTTCAGTCCCAAGCCAACCGCACCCCGGGCCGCGTGCGAAATGACCAATCCCGCATGAGCCCATCACCGCAACCGATAGCCAGCCCCGTTACAGGACCGCGATCGGATTGACGGGAGAACCGGTGCCTTGCGGCAGTCGCAGCGGGGCGATAACGCAGAAAAAGGACCAGCGTCCGGCGGCCTCGCAGAGCGGCACGAGATCCTCGAACTGCAGGTAGTCGAGCAGGTGCAGGCCGAGTGCGTTAATCGCGAGCACGTGTACCGGCGTCTCAACCCCCTCGGCCACGCTGGGCGCGGTGTCGCTGTTGCTGTCGCTGCCAAGGACCGCGACCTTCCGTTCGGCAATGAACTCCAGCGCCGCGGGGTGCAGCCCCGCGCGCAGCTTGGCGGCGTCCCACGGGCCGAACTCATTGCGGCGGCGGCGGTGCCCCGTCCGCACGAATAGCAGGTCACCCGGGCCGACGCTCACCTGCTGGGATTCCGCGGCCGCGGTCAGTTCCCCGCCGGTCACGAGATCACCGGGTTCCAGCCAGGGGACGCCGCGCAACCGTGGTATGTCGAGCAGGACCCCGCGGCCGGCGATCCCGTCGCGCGCGACCTCGATGGACAGCTCTTGCGCGCCGCGCGAGGTCACCGCGTCCGCCGGTACGCCGTTGTAGAGGGTCTTGCGGTACATGATGTGGCACAGGGCGTCGATATGGCTGTCGACGTTGCCGTGCACGTTGATGCCCAGCCGGTCCTGCGCGAACGTGAGTCCACCGGGGTCGGCCTGGGTGCCCGGCGGGCCAGTCATCTCGTGGATGGCGGGCGCGGGGTCATCCGGCGTCAGGCCTGTCTCGATTGGCGCGGCAAGAGACACCGTCCGGCCCAGCCTGATCTCGCCTGCCGCGGCCAGCACCCGTTCCGGTGTGAGGTAGTTCAGCGCGCCACGCCGGTCCGCTGCGCCCCAGGCAGGCACCTGGCGCAGCCGCTGGTATAGGGCCTCGAACTCAGCCGCGTCCAGTGCGGGCTTTCCGGTTCCGACAGTCATGTGAACACTCTTCCCCGCCGCGGCCGTTCATCCCTCGCCTGAACGTTTAGTTCCGAGCCTGTGGGTACCTCGCTACGTCATGCGCCGACGCCCAGACCAGCATGCAGGCAGTCGAAGGGAACCCGGATGAAGCTAGGAAGCCCCCGTTCGGCGAGCGGACGCGCCCACCACGGCATTGACCGGATGATCCAGAACGTTGAGACCGGCCGGTTCGAGCGCAGCCTGTCCGCCCTGACGGCGGCCGGGGCGCTGGTTACCGCGGCCGAGATCTTCTTTGAGCATGACAGCGCCAGCTTCGGCAACAAGATGATGTGGATTCCCGTCGCCCTCGGGCCGGTTGGGGCGGTCGCGGGCGTGGCGGGATTCTTCAGTCAGCGGATGGCCAAGACGGCCCTGCCAGTCGCCTCAGCGGCCATCGTCGCCAACGGCCTGCAAGGGACCTACCTGCACGCTCGGGGAATCGCGCAGAAGCCGGGCGGGTGGTCCAATGCCCGCTACAACATGGAGATGGGGCCGCCGCTGCTGGCTCCGCTGCTGGTGACCATGGTCGGCGGCATGGGCCTGCTCGCCGCGATCCTGCGCCGCGAGAAGTGACCGCGCCGAAAGGCCGGGTGAGCGAACCCGCCACTGGTGACCGGTTTCCCGGCTTCAACGTCCTGGACCAGGCCGGCCACTGGGACCCGGTGACGGCGGGCGTCGTCCTTTCCCGGGTCGGAAAGCCGCCCGGCATCCGGTTCTTCACGCCCGCCGAGGAGGCTGCGGCCACGACGCTGTGTGACCGGCTGCTGGGCCAGGACGGCGAGCCGAAGGTAGCCGTCGTCCCCCAGATCGACACAAGGCTGGCGGAGCAGGAGACGGACGGCTGGCGCTACGCGGACATGCCCGAGGACGGGCAGGCCTGGCGAGAGTCGCTCCGGTTCCTCGACGAAGACAGCCAGGCCGCGTGCTCCCGCGAGTTCGCGCGGGCCTCGGCGGAGGATCAGCGAGCCGTCATCCAGGCGGTGCAGGACCTGGGCGCGAAGGAGTGGCACGGCCTGAACGCCGCGCACGTCTGGAGCCTGTGGACGCGATACGCGTGCACCGCGTTCTACGCCCATCCCTCGGCGTGGAACGAGATCGGGTTTCCCGGCCCCGCTTATCCGCGTGGTTACAAGAATCCCGGCGTGGACGCACGGGAGTCCTTCGAGGTCGCTGACACCCGCCCGTCGGATGACCCGGTTCACGGAAAGGACCGCTGATGACGGCGGTGCGCGAGCGCAACGAGTCGGCCTGGCTGCTGCCCAACGACGGCAGCAGGACTAATCACCGGCTGCGCGACGACATGCGCCGGTTCGCCGACAGCGACACAGTCGACCTGGTGGTGGTGGGCTGCGGGGCCGGGGGATCGACCCTGCTGCAGCGGCTGGCCCGGCAGGGCTGGCGGGTGGTCGGCCTGGACGCGGGGCCCTTCTGGGACCCCGACGCCGACTGGGTCAGTGACGAGGCCGGATCGCACCACCTGTACTGGACCGAGCCGCGGGTGAT
>NZ_JBARCR010000020.1:0-1646 GCF_049794275.1 Trebonia sp. | reverse complement strand
GCTGGCCGATCATGTCCCTGGCGGCTCCCGGCTGGCGATGGCCGGGCGGCTCCAGCCGCCGCTGCGACTGGCTCGGCTGCGGGCCGAGGGAAGGATTCTGGAGATCGGCCCCGGCGATTTGTCGCTTGACCGCGACGAGGCGTCATTGCTGCTGCGCGGCGCAGACGTCGTGGTCGGCGAGGACGACGTGGCGGAACTTCACCGGCGGACCGAGGGATGGCCGGTCGGTTTGTACCTGGCGGCGCTGTACCTGCGGGAGGGTGGCCGGCTGGCGGGCGCGGCGGCGTCTTTCGGCGGGGATGACTGGCTGGTGAGCGAGTACGTGGAGGCGGAGTTCCTGGCCCGGATCTCCCACCGCAACCGGGTGTTCCTTACCCAGACCGCCGTGCTGGAGCGGATGTGCGGGCCGCTGTGCGATGCGGTGCTCGAGGCGGATGGGTCCGCCGGAGTCCTGGCCAGGCTAGAGCGGTCGAACTTGCTGCTGGTGCCGCTGGACCGGCGGGGGCAGTGGTACCGCTACCACCACCTGTTCCGCGACATGCTCCTGGCGGAGCTGCAACGCCTCGAGCCCGGCCTGGTCCCCGTCCTGCACCGGCGGGCCGCGCGGTGGTACGAGCGCAACGGGGAACCCGTCGAGGCACTGGGGCACTGGATGAAGGCCGGCGAGGCAGATGCGGCGGGCCGCCTGGTCGGCGCGCTGGCGTTTGCCGCCTACCAGCAGGGCCGGGTCGCTACCGCCGAGCGGTGGTTCGGGTGGCTCAAAGACCACGGGGCTGCCGCGAATCAGCCGACGGCCGCCGTCTTGGCCGCGATGATCTCCGCCTTGACCGGGAAGCCGGGTGAGGCCGAAAGCTGGGCCGAGGCCGCCGAGCGGGCAGCCGCCGTGGCCAGCTTGCCGGACGGGAGCGCCTCGATCCAGCCGTGGCTGGCGCTGATGCGGGCGCTGATGTGCCGCGACGGCGCAGAGCAGATGCGGGCCGACGCGGAACTCGCTGCCGGGACGATGGCCGCGGGCAGTTTCTGGCGGAACTCGGTGACGTTGTACCTGGGGATGGCGTATCTGATGGCCGGTGATACTGGCCGGGCCGATGTCCTCTTCGAGGACGTGGCCTCCGGAGGTCATCCTGGCGGCCCAGCCGTCGGTGTCTGCGTGGCGCTAGCGCAACGGTCGCTACTGGCGATCGCCCGGGGGGATTGGGAGGCAGCCGAGCGGCACCTGTCCCAGGCCCGGTCGCTGGCCGGTGAGGCCAACTTGGCGGACTACCCTCCCATCACGATCGTGCATGCGGTGGCCGCCCGGATAGCACTGCACGAGGCCGACCGGCCGCGTGCCCTGGCGGAGCTGACCAGGGCGCAGCGCCTTCGGCCGGCCCTGACCTACGCTGTGCCGCACCTCGCCGTCCAGGCCAGGATCGAGCTCGCCAGGTGCTACCTCGCAGTGTCCGACATCGTGGCGGCGCGGATCCTCCTTCGGGAGGCGACCGAGGTACTCACCCGGCGCCCCGGCCTGGGTATCTTCGCCGGGCAGGTCGCCGACCTCCGGGTGGAGCTGTCCTATGCCCGCAGTTCGTCCGCCCTGGGCGTCACGGCCCTGACGGCCGCCGAGCTCCGCCTGCTGCCAATGCTCCCGACCCATCTGTCGTTCC
>NZ_JBARCR010000019.1:0-1683 GCF_049794275.1 Trebonia sp. | reverse complement strand
GGCGCCCCGGTCAGGGGCGCCCGCACACGAACCGGCGTATGTGTCAGTTATCCGAGGACGGGACGGCGCCGAGCGCCTCGGGATGCGCGCGACGGTAATGCTCGGTGAGCACCGTGCTCGCCTGGCCGGGGCGGTGAGCGAGGGTACGCTGGCAGATCTGGCAGCGGATTACAGGAAGGCGTGACACCGTAACAGGGAAACGCCTTGTGGTTTCGCGGGACATTTGCCTTCAATAATGGCGGGCGAGCCGAGATAATTGCGAGCCCGGCTCCGGGTATTGACAACATAAATGATAGGCGACGTCGCCGGCCGCTCTTCAACCGGGGGTTAAGTCAGGCCGCCCAGGAGTTATCGCACCCGTTTCGTAAGCCAGAATGACCGCTTGCACCCGGTCGCGCAGGCCGAGCTTGGCCAGCAAATGCCCCACGTGCGTCTTGACGGTCGCCTCGCTCACCACCAGGTCGCTGGCGATCTCCGCGTTGCTGCGGCCGCGCGCCACCAGCGTCAGGATGTCCCGCTCGCGCGGGGTCAGCGACGCCAGCCGGGACGGTGACGGCGCCACCGCCGCGGGGCGGGCGGCGAACGCCTCGATCAGCCGCCTGGTCACCGAGGGGGCCAGCAGCGCGTCCCCGGCCGCCGCCACCCGGATCGCGGTCGCCAGGTCGGCGCGCGGCGCGTCCTTCAGCAGGAACCCGCTGGCGCCCGCGCGCAGCGCCTCGTACACGTAGTCGTCGAGGTCGAACGTCGTCAAGATCACCACCTTGGGCGCGTCCGCACCCGACGCGGCGATCCGCCTGGTCGCCTCAAGCCCGTCCATCACCGGCATCCGGACGTCCATCAGCACGACGTCAGGACGCTCGCTGGCCGCGAGCGCCACCGCCGCGGCGCCGTCCGCGGCCTCGCCCGCCACGGCGAAGCCGGCGGCCTCGAGGATCACGCAGAAGCCGGCCCGCACCAGTTCCTGGTCGTCGGCGACAAGCACCCGCAGCGGAGCAGGGGGAGCAGATGTCACCCCACCCTTTTACCGCACCGGAAGCCTTGCCGTAACGGCAAACCCGCCGGCCGGGTCGGGACCGACCGTCAGCGACCCGCCGCAGGAGGCCACCCGTTCCGCGATACCCGCCAGGCCGTACCCCGGCCCGACGCCAGCGCCGTCAGCAGCACCGCCAGCAGCACCGCCAGCAGCACTGCGCGCCCGGCCGTCGCCGTCCGGCTGCCCGCTGTCCGACACCCGCACCGTCAGCGCGCCGCCGGAGTAGGAGATCCGCACGCACGCCTGCGAACCTGGCGCGTGCCGCAGCGTATTCGTCAGCGCCTCCTGCACAATCCGGTAGGCGGTCAGGTCGATGCCCGCGGGCACCGCGCCGGGATCGCCGTCCACCATCAGGGTCACCGGCAGCCCGGCGGCACGCACCGCGTCGAGCACCTCATCCAGGCGAGACAGTGAGGCTGCCGGAGTAAGCCCGGGACGTTCCGACAAATCTTTCCCGGCCGACGCGGACGGACCGCGCAGCACCCCGAGCAGCCGCCGCAACTCCCCCATCGCCTGCCGGGCGGTCGACGCGATCAGGTCCGCGGACTTGGCCGCGGCCTCCGGGCGGTCCGGCAGCAGCGCGCCGGTCGCCTCCGCCTGCACGGCCATCAGGCTGACGTGGTGCGCGACCACGTCGTGCAGCTCGCGGG
>NZ_JBARCR010000018.1:0-2686 GCF_049794275.1 Trebonia sp. | reverse complement strand
CGTCAACCGGCTTGGTGGACGAACGACGGTAGCTGAGGCCAAGCTTCTCAGCCAGCCCGCCCGGCGTGGCCTGTTTCAGCGTGGCGCCGGGCAGGACGACGGCGGGAAGGTCCTCCTCGGTCAGGCCGGAGGACTCCATCATCGCCTGGCCCGCGGGGGTGCCGGCCTCGAACCACAGGTGGATCAGGCGCTGCCGGGCGGCGTAAGTCCGCAGCGCCAGCGCGGCCGGCGACCTGTCGGTGCCGACGATCTCCACCGACAGGGCGGCGGTGCTGCGCTGCAGCAGCTCCCTGCGGGCAATCAGCGCCCTGAAGACGATGTCGGACAGCTCGACATCGTTGGCCATGAGCTGCCGCAGGCGCTCCGGCGACACCCGGTAGACCGTGCCGCCCTCCCGTACCCGGCACAGCAGGTAGACGTTCTGTCCGGTCAGCAGGTTCAGCTCACCGACAAAACCGCCCGCATCCACCGCCGCCACCGTCGCGGCGGGTACGTCGGCCGTTTCCGTCCGGACAACCTCCACCGAACCCCGGTCGACCACGATCAGATCGACGTCTTCGTCACCCGGCCGGAACAGTACATCGCCCCGATGAGTCTCCTGCGGCGTGCCGTAGGTCAGGAGCCGCGCGAACAGCTCATCGCCCAGCCGCGGCGATGCAACACTGGTCGGCACCAGCGGTTTGCCCAGCTGTCCGCGTGCGTGGCTGGCGCGCCGCCGATCCACATCACGCGGTGTGGCCCAGGCCACCGGTCGGGCCAGGCCGGGCTGACTGAACACAGGGCCACGCGCGGCCCAGGGCGCGGCGGCGGTACGCGACAGTTCATTCATCGATGTCACGCTTTCAGCTCACCGGCCATCTGGTCAAACGCCTCGCGGGCGACGCGACCCCTCGCGCCGCCCGCCCCTTCGGCCGATGCCCCTAGAGCGGGCGGTCCTCGGAGGGGGCGCCCGCCACGAGATCCCGCAACCGATTCCAGCGCCGCTGGTAGCGCGGGCCGTAGCGATGCCCGGCGCGCGCCGCTCGCTGGGGCTGACTGGCGTAGCGGTGGGTCGCCCACCAAGACCCCGGTTTGGCCAGTCTCACTGCGCCGACGAAGGCGACGCCGCTGATGACGGTGCCGATAACGCCGGTTGTCACCTTGCCTTTGAGCAGGCATATCACGCTCAGCATGAGATCGACGGAGAGGACGGAGACCGACGACCACCACGCCGCTGTGCCGACATGGCCAGACAGGAAGGTGGTGCCGCCGACGAGCGCTCCGGTTACCGCCAGAACGCAGAAGATCGCGTCGACCGATTTTCGTCCCTCCGTGGTCCAGTAGACATCCTGCAGGTGGAGCCACAGCGCGAACTCGTCGAGTGTGAGGCTGACGCCCACCCCGAAGAGGGCGGCGGCGACGTCGAGAGCTGCACCGTGCGGCGCTGCGGACACCAGGACGATTCCTGTGCCAATGATGATCAATATCCCGAAAACCTGATGGTGAACATGAACTCCAGCGAGCCGGACGTTGCCCAGCCCGGCCCCGGCGCCGCTCCCCGAACGAATCAGGCGGGTCACGGTTCTCGTGATCAGGAAAGTCGCCAATATTGCGATAAACATCCACATTATCGGCTGCAGAGAAGGTCCACCCGTGCCGATCGAGACCTTGGGCCCCGAGGGGAGAGATCTGATGATGGAGTCAGCGCCAAATCGCACAACGTCCTCCCCGTGTGCGGCCGCCTCCTGGAGTCTACGCGGCGGAGTATCCAGACGAGCTCAGGCAACCGGCCCCGGCAACGCCCGCAGAGCGGTGCACAGAAAAGCTGATCGGCGTGCCGTCCATGCGGGCGGTGGCAAGGCCCGCCGGGTCCTGCCCGCTGCATAGGGCGACCTGCGGCGCGAGGCTGGCGTGGCAAGCTAGGTCCGTGAAGGTCGTCTTTAGCGCCGAACTGTGGCTGTGGGACGCCCGGCGGACTGAGACCTGGACCTTTGTCAGCCTGCCGGCCAGCGAATCCGAGGAGATCCGCGACCTGGCTGGCGGGCTGCGCCGTGGTTTCGGGTCAGTGCGGGTACGGGCCACGATCGGAAACAGCACGTGGACGACGTCCATCTTCCCAGCTAGCCAGGCTGGTTATGTTCTTCCGGTCAAGCGGCCGATCCGCGTCGCTGAGTCTCTCGACGTGGGAGACATGGCGACGGTGACCGTGGAACTCATCGGCTTCACCTAACGGCGGCCAATCCGCTTCGCAGTCGGCACCGTCGTCGGTACCCTGGGCGGTTTCACAGCAAGCACGTCGACCCGCCGAACGCGCAGCCGGGTCAGCCCGGCAGCTGTACCGGTAACGGTGCGCTGCCAGGCTTCCGGGGAGGCTAGGCGTCCTGGTAGATCTCGACTCGTGGCTGGCCCTGGACGCCTGCCTGCTGCATGGCATCGCGCAGCTCGGCGCCAGCGAGGAATTTCTCGGCGTCGGCCGGGGTGGCGAAACTGTGCATGATAAGCACCTTGTTGGGGTCGTCGGTCGCCCGGTAGACGCTCTGGCGGGTCACGCCGCCCGCCTTCTGGACGTCACCGAACCCGTCGTAGGCCTTGCGCCATACCTTGTAATCGGCGACGTGGTGCTGGATCACTGCTGTTACTGCCATGGGAAACCCTTCCGTCGGTCCCGGGGCCGGCTGGTCGTCCCAGCGATGCTCCCGGAACCTGT
>NZ_JBARCR010000017.1:0-1860 GCF_049794275.1 Trebonia sp. | reverse complement strand
GCCGCGAGCTGCGGCCGGACGTGGTGCTCGCCGACCTGGGCCTGCCCGCCGACGACGGGTCCGACGTGATCGACGGGGCCGGCGTGGCCGACGTCCTGCTCGGCGCGCTGCCCGGCCTCGCCGTGGTGGGACTGTGCGAGGGCGGCGACGAGAAGCTGGTCGCCAGCGCGATGCGGGCCGGAGCACGGGGCTGCGTCGACATGGGCGCCGACGGCCCTGAACTCGCCCGCGCCGTGGTCGCGGCCGGGCGCGGCCAGGCGATCTTGTCGGGACCCGTGCTCGCCACGCTGCACCGCGGGCTGCGCGAGGACGGTCACGAGCAGCCACTGACCGAACGGGAACGTCAGGTGCGCGGCCTGATGGAGCAGGGACTGCCGGACAAGGCGATCGCCGACCTGCTGGTCCTGTCGATCAAGACCGTGGAGAAGCACGCCGGGGCGGTGCTGCGGAAGACCGGCGCGCGCAACCGCACCGAACTCGCCGCCCGCGCGGGGCGCAGGTAGCGGCGCAGGGCAGCCGCGGGTAGGGAAAGCCCTCCACGGAAGATGGGGGTTTCCACCGATTCGCGCCGCCGCGGCGCCGCCTAAGTTGGGGATCGTCCCCATGCCGAGGAGTGTGCGCGCGTGCCTGTCGTGCCGATGAAGGAGATCGTGGACCGAGCGTTCCGCGACCGCTACGGCGTGGCCGCGATCAACGTGGTGAACGACCTGACCATGGAGGCGGTGCTCGCCGCCGCGGTGGCGGAGCGCTCGCCGCTCATCGTCCAGACATCGGTCAAGACGGTGCGGTCCATCGGCATCGATCTGCTGTTCGCCATGTGGCGGGAGATGACCGCGGGGATCGAGGTCCCGGTCAGCCTGCACCTCGACCACTGTCCTGACCGGTCGTTCATCAGCGACTGCCTGCGGAAGGGCTGGAACTCGGTGCTGTTCGACGGCTCCCGGCTGCCGGTGGCGGAAAACCTCCGGCTGACCATCGACATCGTGGCCGAGGCCAGGTCCTACGGCGCGCACGTCGAAGGCGAGATCGAGGCCATCACCGGCGTCGAGGACGACATCGGTTCCGACGAGGAGGCGAACAGGGAGTCGCTGCCCGTCGCCCTCGACTTCATCAGGAAAACGGGGATCGACGTGTTCGCGCCGGCGATCGGGAACGCGCACGGCGTCTACCGTTCCGAGCCGCACCTGGACGCGCAGCGCGTCTCCGACATCGTGGCGGCGGAGCCCATTCCCATCGCCCTGCACGGCGGTACCGGAATGACGGACGCCCAGTTCACCGACCTGATCAGCCGGGGCTGCGCCAAGGTGAACATCTCCACCGCGCTGAAGATCACCTACATGAAGTCGAACCTGGCGTTCCTGCTCGACGCGCGGGACCGCGACACCTGGGACCCGCCGTCGCTGTTCACCTCGGTCCGTGCCGCGGTGCTGGAGATGGCGGCCGGCCACATGCGGCGGTTCGGCAGCGTCGGCCGGGCCTGGTGACGTCCCGGTGACGAGCGCGCTGATCCTCGACTGCGACGGTGTGCTCGCCGACACCGAGCGCTACGGCCACCTCGTCGCGTTCAACCAGACCTTCGAGGAGTTCGGGCTGCCGGTCCGGTGGAGCGCCGCCGAGTACAAGGAGAAGCTGCTCATCGGCGGCGGCAAGGAGCGGATGGCCAGCCTGCTCACCCCCGAGTTCGTGGCGGCCGCCGGGCTGCCCGCCGACGCCGCCGGCCAGCAGGCCGCCCTCGCCGCCTGGCACCGCAGGAAGACCGAGATCTACCTGTCCCTGGTCGCGGACGGCGCCATCCCGCCACGGCCCGGGGTCGACCGGATCGTCGGCGAGGCACTCGCCGCGGGCTGGCCGGTGGCGGTC
>NZ_JBARCR010000016.1:0-2181 GCF_049794275.1 Trebonia sp. | reverse complement strand
GGCAGATCGCAGGTCGGCCACCTCACGGACAGGCTGCGTCTCCATGTCCGGGGGCCGCTGCTGCCGGGACTGGTGCGGCCTGTGGCCGTTGTAATGCTTCAGGTACTCGCGGAGCACCCGGGCCAGGTGGCGTTCGCCGAGGACCAGGGTCTGGTCCAGCAGCTCGCGGCGGAGTGTCCCGATGACGCGCTCGCAGATGGCGTTCATCCTCGGCGTCCTCGGCAAAGTGGTCACAATCCTCAGTCCTTCGGACTTGAACACCTCCCCGAACGCGGTAGTGAACAGCGGATCGCGATCATGAATCAGGAACCGCAGCGTGCCGAGGCGGTCACCCAGGTCCATGGCCAGGTTCCGAGCCTGCTGCACCGCCCATGCCCCCGGTCGGGTGCGTGGTCACCCCGGCCACGTGCAGCCTGCGGGTGCCGTGCTCGATGAACACCAGCACGTACAGCCGCCTGAGTAGCACCGTCTCCACCACCAGGAAGTCACAGGCGATGATCGCGTGCGCCTGGCCGGCCAGGAACTCCCGCCAGGACGGCCCGGCTCCCCGGGGCGCCGGATCGATGCCCGCGGCGTGCAGGATCTCCCACACCGTGGACGCCGCGACCGCATGCCCGAGCCGCGCCAGCTCACCCTGGATCCTCCGATGCCCCCAGGACGGGTTCTCCCGCGCCATCCGGACAACCAGCGTCTTGACCGAGGTCCCGGTGGACGGCCGTCCCGGCCGGCGCCGGCTGGTGTAGTCCCACTTGCGGGCGACGAGGTCTCGGTGCCAGCGCAAGATCGTGGCCGGGGTGACCGGGAAGACCTCCGTCCACCGGTGGCGGCTCACCAGCCGGGACAGCGCCGCGAGCCAGAGCCGGTCGGCGTGATCCCACCGCAGTCGGCCGCTGAGCTGGCGGCGCAGCACCTGGTTCTCATGGCGCAGCACCAGCAACTCGGCATCCTTGGACAGATCAGACCGTGCCAGCACCGCCAGCAAGCCGAGCAGGCATCTCACCAAGCGGTAGATGAGCGACAACAGCACCCCGAGATGGTCTCAGCCACGCCCCTGATCCTGCAGCAAAACCCCAGCTCACGAAGCGAGACCGGGTTTCCGAGCGGGACAGGTCTGCGTCACCGGAGACCGCGCAGCGGCTTGCCGTCCCCGGACAGGAAGAACGCCTCCAATGTCCGCCTGGGTGGATCGCCGTAGGCGCACAGGCGTGTATGGCTGTTCGACCTCGGCTGACATCAGTGCCGTGACCGCGGCCCATCCCGGCCGGACTTCAAGCGGCAGATCCTGGCCGCCTTCACGAACGGGTTCAAGGATCGGCCGGACACCACCTTCGGCACGGTCAACGCCGATGTCCTTGAGCATTTTGTGCCCGGCTTCCGCCGGACGGACTTCGTCGAGGTCATCAAGTCGAACGCCTGGCCGCAGTAGCGGTAACTGTCTGACAGGACTAACCACCCGACAATGAGCGCTACCCAACGATGAAGAACGCCTGGCTACGGTTCGGCCGGATGACCGCCACGGCCGGCCGGGTGGCACCGGGGTGCCAGGACGCGAGCTGGGTCTTGGTCGCGAAGGCGAACTCGGCGACCAGGCTGTCGCTGCTGGCCGGCCAGCCGAAGCCGACGAGGGCGTCGTTGCTGACGGAAGATCCCGGCACGGCCGTCAGCTGCCCCGTGGTCACGGACGCGACCTCGAGCCGGGTGCCCAGCGCGCCGTCATCGCCGATCACGCCGGTTGGGCTGACCTGGAGCGCGAGGAAGTCACCGCTGGGGCTGAACGCGCCGCTGGCGGTGGTCGCCGCCGGCAGGCTGACCGTGGCCTGCCTGCCGGTCGCCAGGCTGAGCACCTGGACCCGGCACTGCCGGGCACAGTTCGCGGCCCAGGCGATCTCGGTCGCGGTCGCCGCGATGACGCCGTCAAACGTGCGGCTGGCCGCCGGGGCGGCCGCGTCCCACAGCTTGTAGACCGTCATTCCCGGTTGCGGGCTGACCGGTGCGAGCAGCAGCCCGCGGTCGGTTGCCTGCCTGATCACCCACCCAGCCGGAAGCCGGACCGGCGCCGCGAGCGGGACGCCGGCCAGGCTGACCTCCCGCGCCGTTCCGGCGGTGCTGCTCAGAGCGGCGTTGACCGGGTAACTGGTCAGCCACAGGGCGCTGGCGGTGGCCGCCGGCGCGACCTGGGTC
>NZ_JBARCR010000015.1:0-2891 GCF_049794275.1 Trebonia sp. | reverse complement strand
CGCGCGGTCACCGAGCTCGGGTTCGCGGGGGCACTGGTCAACAGCACACTCGGAACGGACGGGTCGTTCCTCGACAACCAGCGCTTCGCGCCGCTGCTCGCGAGGTTCGAAGCGCTCGACGTGCCGCTGTACCTGCACCCGGCGCCGCCGCCGGCCGCGCTGCGGGAGGTGCTGTACGGCGGGCTGCCGGGTCCGGTTTCCAGCGTGCTGGCCACCACCGCCTGGGGCTGGCATTCCGAGGCGGGGCTGCACGCGCTGCGACTGGTCGCGGGCGGCGTGTTCGACCGGCACCCGCGGCTGCGCGTGATCGTCGGGCACTGCGGGGAGATGCTCCCGTTCATGCTGGGCCGCATCGACGACGTGCTGCCGCCGTCCCTGACGGGGCTCGCCGCACCGCCGTCTGAGTACTTCCTGCGGCACGTGTGGGTGACGACCAGCGGCATGTTCAGCGTGCCGCCGGTGCTGTGCTCGATCTCGGTGTTCGGGGTGGACCGGGTGCTGTTCAGCGTGGACTACCCGTTCGGCGCGAACGCCTCGGGCCGGGCGCTGCTCGATGCGCTGCCGATCTCCCCCGCGGACAAGGCGAAGGTGGCGGGGCTGAACGCGGAGCGTCTGCTCCGGCTGACCTGACCGGGAGCCACTTCGTATCACTTTTCGTCTTCGTATCGCTTTCGGCCCTTTCCCCGCCCGATTTGTCCGATTCTAGGGGCCGGAAGTGATACGAAGTTGCTGACGTCGCCCGGCTCCTGCACCTTCCCATCAGTTTTGGCCCTTTCGCTGTCCGCTTTGTCCTGAATTCGGAGGCGGAAAGTGATGGGAAGGTGTCGGGCTGGCCAGGAGGTCGGTAACACGGTAGAACGGGACGATGGGAAGACGGGCAGCCATCGTGCTGTACGTGCTCGCGCTGGTCGCCGTCGTGGTCTGTGTGGACGTCCTGTTCCTCAGGCACCAGCTCTGGTGGCGGCTGATAGCAAACATCGGGATTGTCCTGGTGTTCGGGGCGTTCTATTTCAGGTTCCTGAAGGGTCCCCTGAGCAGGCAAGGCTAGATGCGGATCACTATCCGGGTGCGGCCCGGCTCGGCACATCCGGGTGTCGGCGGCGAGCACGACGGCGCCCTGGTCGTCCGCGTGAGCGCCAGGGCCGTGGACGGCAAGGCGACGCAGGCGGCGCTGGCCGCGGTGGCCGACGCATTCGGCGTCCGCCGTGGCGCCGTCAGCCTGGTGTCCGGGGCGTCAAGCCGCGTGAAGATCGTCGAGATCGCCGGAGGTGACTCGCGCCTCCTTGCTGATCTGCTCGCCGGGCGGGGGCGCGGCTGAGTCCACGGCTAGACGACCGTGCGGAGCAGGCGGACCGGCGGGGAGCCGTGGGCGAGCATGCGGTCGTGGACCGTGCGGTCTGCCTGGCCCGGGGTCGCGCGCAGTTCGGCGGCCAGGTCGGAGATCTCCGTGTAGCCGACGTAGTAGGTGGACAGCTGGGCGGAGGTGAGCAGGGCGCGGCGCCATTTGCCCGCCGCTTCGCCCTCCTCCTGGAAGCCGCGGTCGCTCATCAGCGCCATCGCCTCTGGCTCGGTCATGCCGTGGGCGTGCACCCGGGCGTCGAGGATCGCGTTGATCGTGGTGCGCAGCTGCATCTTCAGCTGCTGCATGCGGACCGCCCGCGGGTCGCCCTCCCCCGGGTACCCGTGGTCGGCCATGAGCTCTTCCGTGTAGACGGCCCAGCCCTCAATGAACGAGCCGGAACGCAGCGCGGCGCGCAGCCTGGTGCCGCCGCTGAACCGGCGCGAGTGCTGCAGCTGCAGGTAATGCCCTGGCATCGCCTCGTGCACCATCAGGTTGTGCACCATGTGCCTGTTGTACTCGCGGTAGAAAGAGGCCTTCCGCTCCGGCGTCCAGTCGCCGGGCACCGGGGAGACCGCGATGAACGTGGCCAGCGGCGCGGTCTCCAGCGGCCCCGGTGAGTCGCAGTAGGCGACCGCGACGCCGCGGTTGATCTCCGGCATATCGATGATCTCGATCGGGTCGTCGTAGAGCGTGACCAGGTCGTGGCCGCGGACGAACTCGGTCTGCGCGGCGAGCGCGGCGGCGCAGAACCTGAGGATGGTCGACTCTTCAGGCGCGTCGGCGGCCAGCCGGTCGAGCACCTCGCGCGGCGTGCCGCCGAGGCTGGCTGCGACCTCGGTGATCTCCCCGGTGACCCGGTCCAGGTCAGCTTCAGCGCGGGCGAGGATCGCGTCCGGATCGGCCGCGGCGCTCAGCGTCAGGGACAGCTTGCGCCCGAAGCGCTCGGGGCCGATCCGCGGATCGGCGAAGTCGCCGGCTGCCGGGCGGGCGAGCTCTGCGGACAGCCAGTCGAGGTGGGCGCCGAGCGCCTCGAGCGCGGCAGGCCGGGCCGCGTCGACCACGGCCGCGCCGCCCGCCTTTCGCAGCGCCGCGTCGATCTCGCCGGTGACCAGCTTGATCGTGCCGCTGAACTGGGTGATGGCGGTCTCGATGTGCACCTTCGGCATGGCGCCGAGGCTGGCGCGCGCTGCTTCGAGGACCGCGGGGATCTCCGCCAGCCGCCCGGCCACGTTGGCGAGCCGGTCGGGCAGCGGCGCGAAATCCCTGGCGAGCAGGTCATAGATCGCCGTGCCGGGGTTGGCGAGCAACGGGTTCCAGGTGTACTCGCGCAGCTCGTCGAGCTCGAAGACCCGGCGCGCGATGCTCTCGGAGAGCATTGTCGCGTCCACGCGCAGCTCGGCGGTCAGCGCCGTGGTCTCGATGGCGGTCAGCCGGGCGGCGAAGCCGTCCAGCGCCCGCCGCTCCGCCGCCAGGGCGGCGTCGGACAGGTCGGGCAGCCGGTCGTCGAACCGGTGGTCGCCGAGACCCGTCGCGGCGTCCGGGTGCCGCC
>NZ_JBARCR010000014.1:0-3572 GCF_049794275.1 Trebonia sp. | reverse complement strand
ATCTACGAGGCGACCCCGGTGACGGAGATCCTGCCCGATGGCTCGGGCGGTGCGGACGGTGCCGGCGCGGTAGCGCGGACGATGTTCGGCGATGTGCGGGCCAGGTCGGTGCTGCGCTGCACCGAAGGGTTCACCGCCAGGCTCCCCGGGGCACGGCGCGCGCTGCTGCCGATGAACAGCTCGATGGTGGTGACGGAGCCGCTGCCCGCAGGCGTATGGAAGCAGATCGGCTGGGACGGCTTCGAGACGCTGTCCGATGAGGCGCATGCGTACATGTACGCGCAGCGGACCGCCGACGGGCGGATCGCGGTCGGCGGCCGCGGCGTGCCGTACCGGTTCGGTTCCGCGACCGACCAGCTGGGAGTCACAGAGCCGTCGACGGCTGCCGCGCTCGGCGGGGTCGTGCGCCGGATGTTTCCCGCCGCCGCCGACGCGCGCCTCGAACACGCCTGGTGCGGTGTGCTCGGCGTGCCGCGCGACTGGTGCGCCTCGGTCAGCTACGACGCGCCGTCCGGCCTCGGCTGGGCGGGCGGCTACTCGGGGCACGGGGTCGCCGCATCCAACCTGGCCGGCCGCACGCTTGCCGACCTGGTGGCGGGAGCGCAGTCGCCGCTCACTTCCTTGCCGTGGGTGGGGCACCGCAGCCGGGCCTGGGAGCCTGAGCCGGCCAGGTGGGCGGGCGTGCAGGGGCTTTACGCGCTGTACCGGCTGGCCGACCGGCTCGAGGCGCCGGCTGACGGCACCGCTGGCCGGGGCGGGCAGGCACGAGTCGCGCTCGGGGAGGCGCTTGGCCGCGTGGGGGACGTTGTGTCGGGAATCCCGCACTAGGATTACGCGCCGGCTTGACGGGCCGGGCAGACTGGTGCTGTGGCTGCGATCAGCGACGACGATGCGCACCCCGCTGGAGGGGGTGTCAGCCAGACCGCGCCAGCGGACAACACGCATGTGCTGAACGGCATCCAGTCGCTGCACGAGCGGCTGGACGAGCTGCAGCACGTCGTCGCGCAGCGGCTGGAGTCGGCGGGCATGCCCGCGACCTCGCTGCTGCACGCCCGCATCGAAGGCGGCCATCGGCCGCAGCTGCCCGCGTGGCGCCGCCACACCGAGGGTGAGGCACGCTGGCAGGTCGCTTTGTGTACCGCGGTGGCCATCGCGCTGCAGGTCGCGGTGCCTGACCGGCTCATGCTGGTGAGTCCCTCCTGGGTGCTGCCCGCGCTGGAGGGCGCGATGCTCATCTGCCTCGTCGTGGCGAACCCGCACCGTATCAACCGTCAGTCCCGTGCGCTGCGGTGGTTCAGCCTCACGCTGGCCGCGCTGATCAGCTTCGCGAACGCGTGGTCGCTTGTGCAGCTGGCCGCTGGCCTGACCAGCGGGCACCAGCACTGGGTGGCTGGGTCGCTGCTGATCACCGGCGGCTCGATCTGGCTGACGAACGTGATCGTGTTCGGCCTGTGGTACTGGGAGTTCGACCGTGGCGGCCCGGTCGCCAGGGCGCTGGGCACGGATCCGTACCCGGACTTCCAGTTCCCGCAGATGACCAGTCCTGAGATGGCCCCGCCGCACTGGGAACCGCAGTTCGCCGACTACCTGTACGTCGCGTTCACCAACGCCGCCGCGTTCAGCCCGACGGACACGATGCCGCTGTCGCGCTGGGCGAAGCTGGCGATGACTCTCCAGTCGGCCATCTCGATCGTGACCGTGGCGCTGGTGGTGGCGCGGGCGGTGAACATCCTCCAGTAGCTGAGGCTGGCCTGAGAACATCCTCTGTAAAGCGGAACACCGGCAAGGAGGCCCCGCCGGGCCTGAAATACTGGGCGCCTATGTCTGGGTGGGGAATGTGCTGCAGCGCCTGAAACTTCAACGCTTGAATCTTCAGAGCCTGAAACTTCAGAGCCTGAAAAACGCGACGAAGAAGCGCTGGTTCTGGCGCGGGATCACCATACTGGTCCTCGTCCTGATCATCCTGTTGGGCACGGTTACGGCACGGCTGTTCGTCTGGCCGGCGACCGGCATGCCCGCCAAGGTCGACGCCATCGTCGTGCTCGGCGGCCCGGGCGACCGGGTGGATTACGCCATGCAGCTGGCCCGCGAGAACCGGGCGCCCTACCTGGTGTTCTCCAAGGGGCTCGGCTGGCTGCCGCCGGGCATCTGCACGGAGCACGTCGGATCCGCCACGGTGATCTGCTTTCAGCCCAACCCGGATACCACCCAAGGGGAATCAGAGGCCTTCGCCAAGCTAGCGAAACAGTACTCATGGCGGTCTGTCGCGCTGGTCACATCCCAGGAACAGGCCTGGCGCGCCAAACTCTGGTTCAACCGCTGCTACCCCTCTGGCCAGTACTACAGCGTCGGGCCGAAGCTCTCCCTGAGCATGGTGATACCGAACGGCGTCATCTACGAATGGGGCGCGACCGTGAAGGCGGAAGTCTTCGACCGAAGCTGCTAAACCACGGTTCTCAGTAGCCGTAGCCACGGCTGATCCCGTCGCGTAACGTGCATGTCATGCTGCTGCCTGCGTCACTCGTTGGAAGCTACCCGCAGCCTGACTGGCTGATTGACCGCGGCCGGCTGGCCGGCCGTTTCCCGCCCAGAGTGCGCGCGCGTGAGCTGTGGCGCGTCGCACCGGAGTTCCTCGAGCAGGCGCAGCGAGACGCCACCCTGCTGGCCATCCGCGCCCAGGAAGACGCCGGTCTCGACATCATCACCGACGGTGAGATCCGTCGGGAGAGCTACTCCAACCGTTTCGCGACGGCGCTTGACGGAGTGGACATCGACAACCCGGGAACGGCGCTGGACCGCAGCGGCCACCCGAACCCGGTGCCCCGCGTCGTCGGCCCGATCCGGCGCAAGCACCCGGTCGAGGTCTCCGACCTGCAGTTCCTGCGGGCGCACACCACCCGGACCGTCAAGATCACCGTGCCGGGGCCGTTCACCATGTCGCAGCAGGCACAGGACGACTACTACGGGTCCAAGGAGGCCCTGGCCTTCGGGTACGCGGAAGCAGTGAACGAGGAGATCCGCGACCTGTTCGCCGCGGGAGCGGACATCGTCCAGCTCGACGAGCCATACCTGCAGGCCCGCTCGGCCGAGGCTGCGCAGTACGGGGTGAAGGTGATCAACCGGGCGCTCGACGGCGTGACCGGGCTTGGCACGACGGCGCTGCACCTCTGCTTCGGCTACGCCGCGATCATCCACGAGCGGCCCGCGGGTTACTCGTTCCTGCCCGAGCTCGCGGCCTGCGATGTGGAGCAGATCTCCATCGAGACCGCGCAGTCGGGGCTGGACTGTTCGGTGCTGAGCTCGCTGGACGGCAAGACGATCATCCTCGGCGTGATCGACCTCAACGATCCCGCGGTCGAGACGCCTGACGTGATCGTGGAGCGGGTCCGCCGGGCGCTGCCGTACGTGGACGCCTCCCGGCTGGTGATGGCGCCGGACTGCGGCATGAAGTACATCCCGCGCGACACGGCATTCGGCAAGCTGGCCGCGATGTCCGCCGCCGCCGTCCGGCTGCGCGCCGAGCTAGGCAGCTGACAGGAGATAGCCGCGAAGTTCTCGTACTAAGGACTCCG
>NZ_JBARCR010000013.1:0-4659 GCF_049794275.1 Trebonia sp. | reverse complement strand
GTTCCGGCGGCAAGCCGCCGGGCGGGCACGGGCCGCGTCGCGGCATATTCAGGTCCCGCAGGGCTGGCCTCACCGTGCTGATTCTGGCCGTAGCCGCGGCAGTGGCAGTTCCGGTCGCGCTCGTCGTCACGGCTTCCCATGGGACGAAAACGGGCGGCGCTTCTGCTACGCAGACCCCAGGCAGCGCGGCACGGACCGGCACTGCCGCGGCGGCAAGCAGCGTGCCCAGCCTCGCCGTTCCCACGGTGGCGGGGACCGTACAGGTCGGGCAGAATCCCAGCTATATCCAGATCGCGCCGAACGGCAAGTTCGCCTACATCGCTAATCCAGGTGCAGGCGCGATCACCGTGCTTAACACGGCCAGTAACCGGGTGTCCGGGACCATCAAGATCCCACAGGGGCCGCCCCAGTCCCTCTCGTTCTCGCCTGACAGCCGGACCGCCTATGTCAGCGTCTACAACACGAGAGGCTCGGTGCATCTCGTCGCGTTCATCGACACCGCTACCAGCACCGTGACGTCCACCGTGCAGGTGGACAACATTACGCCGGGCCCCTCGACGACAAGCCCGAACGGGCGGGACCTCTACGTGCCGAACCACAACACGGTGCTGAGCGGCACCGGCCACAACGTCATCGACGTGATCGACACGGCGACCAGAGAGCTGGTCGACGATATCCCCGTCCCGGCGAACCCGCACTGGATCGTATTCGGCACAAACGGGCGGTTTTACTCCACAGACCACATGTCCGCCACCGTCACGGTCCTCAATGCCAAAAATAACGCCATCATCACGGAGATCCCGGTTGGCGAGACCCCGCACGCCGCAGTCCTATCGCCCGACGGCAGCCGCCTGGCGGTCACGAGCTTCGACGGGAACGTGGTCTTCCTGATCAACACCGCGACCGACAAAATGGTCGCGCAGATCCCGGTCGGGAGGAATCCGCTGGACATCGCGTACTCGCGAGACGGGCGTTACCTCTTCACGGCAAACAACCTGGCCAACACGGTCACGGTGATCGACACCGCGGATAACCGCATCATCGCCGAGATCCCGACCGGCAGAGCTCCAACGAGCATCTCGGTGCTGCCCAACGGGCGCCAGGCATACGTCACCGACGAGGGCGACGGCACCATCGAAATGCTCAACATTCCGAAGTAAGGCGGCAATGATTGAGCTCGCCCTCCGGTGGGACCGGGTCCGGCGGCGGGAACGCACCGGTGCCACTACCTCGCCCGGTACGGACGCGCGCCGGGTACTGCAGCTGATCCTCGCGGCCACCTGGCTGCTTGACGGCCTGCTGCAGTACCAGTCGTCCATGTACTCCCCGATGTTCGGGGAGATGATCGGGGATAGCGCGACGGGAAACCCCGGTGTCATCGCCAGCCCGATCAGCTGGAACGCCGTTCTCGTCGAGCACCACCTGGTGCTGCTTAACACGGTCTTCGCCACCATTCAGCTACTGCTCGGGCTGGGAATCGCCTACCGTCCCACGGTCCGGGTGGCGCTGGCCGCCTCGATCGCGTGGTCGCTGGGTGTGTGGTGGTTCGGCGAAGGCCTCGGCGGTGTCCTGAGCGGCGGCGCGAGCCCGGTGAACGGCGGTCCCGGCGCGGTGATCTTGTATGCGCTGCTGGCCGTGCTGCTGTGGCCGGCCGACCGGCCGGGCGTGACCGCCCCGTTCGTGGCGGCCCGGGCGGTCGGTGCGCCAGTGGCCCGGCTGCTGTGGCTGACGCTGTGGGGCAGCCTGGCCTACTTCGCGCTGACCCCGGCGAACCGGGCGCCGCAGGCGCTGCACGACATGATCGTGGGCATGACCGGCGGGGAGCCCGGCTGGGTAACCGGGCTGGAAAACCATGCCGCCGCGCTGCTCGACCATCAGGGGCTGGCCGCCTCGATCGTGCTCGCCGTCGCGCTGATCGTTATCGCGGCCGGGGCGTTCCTGCCGCCGCCGCTGGCCCGCGGCGCGCTGATCCTGGCCCTCGTGGTGGCCGCGTTCATCTGGGTGTTCGGCCAGGCGTTCGGCCAAATCCTGACCGGCGGCGCCACCGACCCGAACTCCGCCCCGCTGCTGGCCCTCCTTGCCCTGGCCTACTGGCCGTCCGCCACGGCCGGGACACCGGCTCACCGCACGCAGGAGGCCGACCGCCCGCCCGCCCTGGCAGCCGGCCAGGCCGAAGGCAACGACGCCCGCCCCGAAGGGGAATTCGGATGAGCGCCCCCGCCTGGATCCTGGAGATCTTCGCCGCGGTCATGTTCCTGGTCGCCGAGGTAAGCGCCGGGCAGCTGGTGATAGCGCGCGCCTGGACCCGCCGCGACATCGGCGGCGCCGACATCGCCGTCTCCCGTCTGCTGGCGGGGATCGCCGTGGCGGGCCTGCTGGTCCCCGGCCTGAGCATCCTGCCGAACGCTGCCTGGGAGGTTGCCTTCGCCGTCATGACGGCCTGGCTCGCCTGGCGCCTGTGGCTGGAGAGCCGGGGGCGCGGCGCCGCCATGGCCCGCGGCCACTACGCGCCGCCCTTGGTCCAGAGCGCGGCGATGCTCTACATATTCGCCGCCCTGGCGGGCCAGTCCGTGTCCAGCACGGGCGGGATGGCGGGGATGGCGGGCTGGTCGTCCAGCGGCTTGCCGGCCCTCCATGCGCCGACACTGGCACTGATCTTCGCGCTGCTGCTCGTCGCGTTCGCGGTCCATGACCTGGACCGGCGGGCCGGCGTGGACGGCTACTTCCGCACGGTGGGCCGCCCGCTCGTACCCGCAGGGTCCGCGCTGGCCGCCGCTGCGACCGGGCCCGCCGCGTATACCGCGGAGCGCCTGCTCCTTTCCCCCGCCGTGGTGAAGGGGTGCCAGGTGACGATAGGCGTCACCATGGCTTTCCTATTGATCATCATGATCTGAAGTGAGGTCCGGAATGAGTCCTGAAAGCCCGAGCCGTCAGCTGCTACCGAGCCGCCGCGCGCTGCTGGCAGGGGCGGGCGTAACGTGCGCTGCGATGCTCACGGGATGCACCACGCATGACGCCAGCAACGGGGGGAGTACCCCTGCGGCCGGCGGCACGGCTGCTTCCGCCGGTGGCAGCGCGTCCGCTACTGGCGAGAGCGCTGCCACCGGCAGCGCTCTCCCGGCCGGCGCCCTTGCCGCCACCGCACAGGTTCCGGATGGCGGTGGCAAGATCGTCGACGGCAAGAACATCGTGATCACGCAGCCGCACTCGGGGTCGTTCAGGGCGTTCACCGCGATTTGCACGCACGAGGGCTGCATCGTCAGCAGCGTCTCGAACGGGACCATCAACTGCCCGTGCCACGGCAGCAAGTTCAGCATCAAGGACGGCTCGGTCGTCCACGGCCCCGCCCCCAGCCCGCTGGCCGCCATCGCGATCAAGGTCGAAGGAACCTCAATCTTTCAGGGCTAATCCGGACGGGCGGATGTGCCATTTGATGCCCTGGCCGGTGCGCACCCGGTGCAGCGCCTCGCCGAACTGGTCGAGGGGCAGCGGCGCGGACAGCAGCGGGCGGGGGTCGATCGCGCCGCTGCCGATCAGCTCGACGGCCGGGGCGAAGCTGCGCAGGATCGCCATCGAACCGGTGACGGTGATCTCGTCGTTGTAGATGCGGAACGGCGAGAGGCTCATCGTCGCCTCGGCCGGAGTCACGCCGAAGACGAGCAGCCGTCCGCCCCGGTCAAGCAGCGCGGCCACGCCGTCGACCACGGCGGGGACGCCGGTGGCGTCGACCGCGATCTCGAACCGCTCGTCCGTCAGCTCGTCCAGGCTGGCCGCGACCCGGGCGGCACCGAGCTTGCTGGCCACCTCCAGCCGGTCGGGGACCCGGTCGACGACGGTGACCGGCCCGGCCCCCGAGTGCACGAGGAGCTGCAGCAGGAGCAGGCCCATCGTCCCCGCGCCGGTCAGCACCACCGAGTCGCCGAACAGCGGGCCGAGCCTGCGCAGCCCGTGCACCGCGCAGGCGAGCGGCTCGACCATCGCGCCGAGCTGGCCGTCGATGTCGCCGGGCAGCAGGTGCGCGTTGACCGCCGGGACCGCGACGTACTCGGCGAACGCGCCGCTCACCGTGTCGCCGATCGCGGCCCAGTTCTCGCACAGGTTGTCCCGGCCGGACCGGCAGCGGCGGCAGTACCCGCAGTACAGCGAGGGGTCGACCGCGACCTTGGCGCCGACAGGCAGGTTCATCCGCACATCGCCGGCGACGGCCACCACCGTGCCCGCGAACTCGTGGCCCGGCGTGATGGGATACGGCGTCGGCGGGAACTCGCCGTCCATGATGTGGATGTCCGTGCCGCAGATCCCGCAGGCATCCACCCTGACGACGATCTGGCCTTCTCCAGGCGCGGGGTCAGGCACCTCTGCTACCCGGAAGCTGCCGGGACGGTCGAGCACGATGGCCCGCATGACACCTCCAACAATCGCGTAGTGACCGGGATCCGCTAGCCCGCGAGGCGGGCGCCGGTCACCGGGTGGAAAGCGAAGACGTCCGCCGGATCGACGCGGAACGTGACCCGGACGCCAGGGGCCGGCGGCTTGCGGCCCTCGGCGCGGGTCACCACCGGATCCCCGCCGGCCAGCCGCACGTGCAGCAGGGCGTCGGCGCCGAGCTCCTCGACCAGCAGCACCTCACCGGTCAGCTCGGCGGCCCCGGCCCCGGCC
>NZ_JBARCR010000012.1:0-11123 GCF_049794275.1 Trebonia sp. | reverse complement strand
GCCTCGGGCGCGCCCGGGCCCGGGGTGACCGAGATCGTGTCAGCGGAATAGCGCCGCTTCAGCTCGTCAGGCGTCCCCAAAGCGATCACCCGCCCGTGGTCGACGATCGCCACCCGGTCGCTGAGCTGGTCGGCCTCGTCCAGGTAGTGCGTGGTGAGGAACACCGTGGCGCCGCCGTCGCGAAGCTGCCTGAGCTGGTCCCACAGGTTGGCCCGGTTCTGCGGGTCAAGGCCGGTCGTCGGCTCGTCAAGGAACAGCACCCCCGGTCGGTGCATGATGCCGAGCGCGACCTCCAGGCGGCGGCGCTGACCGCCGGAGTAGGTGCGGACGGACCGGTCTGCGAGGCCGCCGTCACCCAGCCCGAACACCCCGAGCAGCTCCGCGCAGCGCCGGCTGGCGCCGGCGGCGCTGAGCCCGTACAGCCGGCCGGCGAGCAGCAGGTTCTCCCGCCCGGTCGCGTTCACGTCGGCGCCCCCGAGCTGGCCGACGTAACCGATGCGCCGCCGCACCAGCGCCGGCTCGCGCCGCACGTCTGCCCCGGCGACCAGTGCCTCGCCGGCGTCGGCGGGCAGCAGCGTGGTGAGGATGCGCAGGGTGGTGGTCTTGCCGGCGCCGTTCGGCCCGAGCAGGCCGAAGATCTCGCCGGGCGCGACGGCCAGGTCGATCCCGGTCAGCGCCGCTATCGGTGCGCCCTTGACCTGGAAAGTCTTGCGCAGCCCGGTCACCTGGATCGCGGCCGCTGCTGTGTCGGTCATGCAATCACCTCATATACTCAGTATCGATCACTCGGTACCGAGTATATGAGAGCGGCAGCGGATTAAGCTATATCTCGAATGAGGATTTCCTGCTAGCTGCTGCTAGGCACCGTGCGCGGGGTACTCGGGGAGGTCTTCGGGGGCCGGCCACGGGAACGTGCCGTCGCGCAGCTCAGCGACGGTGGCGCGCACCCAGGCGAGCTCCGCCTTGCGCATCGCCTGCGCGTACTCCTCCTCGATCCCGAAGATCCGCGGAAAGTCGAGTATCTCGGCGGCGAACGCCCGCCGGAACGCGTCGGACGAGGAGATCTCCGCCTCGATCCGCGCCGCGCGCTGGCTCAGCGCGGCGATCGCCCGGTCCCGGCCGAGCGCGTAGATGAACATCAGCGGCGCGGCGAACGCCGGGTAATCCGTAGCAGGCTCGCTGGTCAGCTGCCACAGCCAGTCGAGCAGCTCCTCGCGGCCCGCCTCGGTGATCGAGTAGACGGTGCGCTCGGGTCGCCGCCCCTCGCGGCTGACCTCGACCGGCTCGATGAGCCCGCGGTCGGCCAGCCTAGCCACCGTGTCGTACACCGACGACTCCCTGATCTGGAAGGCGCGGTCGTGGTGCCGCTGCCGCATCAGCATCCGCATCTCGTAGGGATGCATGGGACGTTCGGCCAGCAGGTTCAGCACGGACAGCGCCACCGGCGTGCGCGGCAGCGGCCGCGTGCGCTTGCGCTCGCTACTCATTCCCGGTCACCTGGCAAAGACTATTGGCCGCAGCGCGTCGTTACCGAAAACGGACCTGACCGTACCCTCCTCGCGATAATCTGAGCTACGGGAGCGTCCTTGGCTCGCCAAGGAGGGCGCTGTAATGTCCCGTTTTCCGTGGGTAGCACCGCGCGGCCGCGTGCTGTCGTGGCGCTCCGCGGTCGCCGCTGGTGCACTGGTCGTCATAGGCGTTCTCATCGCGGTGCAGACCGGGGGCATCGGGCCTGTCGGAACGGACGCCGGATCCGCCCACATGCTCAGGGCCGGGGTTGTCAGCGGACTCGGCACCGGGTCTCCCGGCGGACTGAACGCTAACGCGCATGAGCCTGGCGCGGGCAGCTTCCCGCCGGTGACCGTCACTCCGTCGCGGCACTCCGCGGCCGCGGCGCCGGCGTCCTCGCCCGCCGCGCCAAGCCAGCGGGACCTGCCGTCCGCCTCGACAGCCGGGTTCGCGCCGTACGTGGACACCACGGAGTACCCGCCCTACAACCTGGTCTCGACCGCGCGGCAGACGGGTGTGAAGCAGTTCAACCTGGCGTTCATCGTGGCAGGCGGCGGCAGGTGCACGCCGGAATGGGACGGCACGACCGCCATCGGCGACAATCCGGTCGCCGCCCAGATCGGCGCGCTGCGCGCCATCGGGGGCGACGTACGGATTTCCTTCGGCGGCGAGGCCGGTGACGAGCTCGCGCTCACGTGCGCCACCGCCGCCCAGCTCCAGGCCGCCTACCAGCAGGTGATCTCGGCCTATGGCGTGCACGAGGTCGACTTCGACATCGAGGGCGCGGCACTGGGCAACACCGCGGCTAACGCGCTGAGGGACCAGGCTCTGGCGGCGCTCCAGCAACAGGACAACGGGCTCCAGATATCGTTCACCGTGCCGGTGATCCCGTCCGGCCTCGATTCCGATACCGTCGCCATGCTGGCCGGCGCGGTGCGGGCCGGGGTCCGGATCTCCGCGGTCGACATCATGACGATGGACTACGGCGACGGCGCCGCGCCCGATCCCGGCGGGATGATGGGCAGCTACGCGATCGACGCCGCCACCGCCGCCGACGCCCAGGTGGCCAGCGTGCTCGGGATCAGTGCCGACGCGGCGTGGTCCAAGATCGCGGTCACCCCGATGATCGGCGTCAACGACGTCACCGACGAGGTCTTCACGCTCGCCAATGCCCGGCAGCTCGAAGCGTTCGCCGCGAGCAAGCATCTCGCCTGGCTGTCGATGTGGTCGGCAGCCAGGGACTCCGGATGTTCCGGCGGCGGGCAGCAGGTGGCGCAGCCCATGTGCAGCAGCATCACCCAGTCGCCCGGCGCGTTCGCCACGGCGCTCGGCGCCTACCAGGCCGACGGATAGCGGCGGGTAACGGCGGGCCTTACGGCCGGCCTTACGGCACCGACGGGGTGGCCTTGACGCGGCGAGCCACGGCCACCACGGTGCCGAGGATGGTGGCGTCGTCGGCGAGAAGCGGCACGTAGGCGGGATGGTGCGGGATCAGCCACGCGTGCCCGTCGCTCCGCTTGAACCTGCGTACGGTGGTCTCGCCGTCGATCATGGCGGCGACGATATCACCGTCCGCCGCGTCCGCTTGCTGACGGACAACGAGCCAGTCGCCGTCGGCGATCGCGGCGCTGATCATGGAATTGCCGGCCATTTCCAGCAGGAACACGGTGCCCTCGCCGACCAGCCGCCTGGGCAGTGGGAAAACGTCGTCGATTTGCCTGTCGGCCAGCACTGGGACGCCGGGGGTAATCCGCCCCACCATCGGCACATAGGCGGGGGGATTCTTTCGCTGTTCCGGGACGAGCGGCCGGGATGGCAGCCGGACTTCCGCGGTGCGCGGCCTGCGGCCGTTCCTGCGCAGATAACCCTTCCGTTCGAGCGCGGCCAATTGGTAGGAGACGCTGGAGACGCTGGCGAGCCCGACCGCGTCGCCGATCTCGCGCATGGACGGCGGATAGCCGCGCCGCTGCACCGAGTCCCTGATGACGCGGAGGATTTTGTGCTGTCGCCAGGTCAGCACGCGATCGGGATCCGGCTTTCCCGGCGTTTCCACGCTCATGGGTAATAGCGTGCCATCCCGGCCATAATCTGCAAAGCAGGCTTAAGCCGGCCGATTGCGGCCCCACGCCCGCACAAGGCGCCGCGTCCTGTCCTGCCATCCGCCGACAGCCGTGGCATCCAGCATGATCACGAAAGAAAAGTATGCGTATAGGAGATTTTTCTTTCGTGATCATGGAATCACCGCACGCAGGGCAGCCTGCCGTCTCGCGATCGAAGCAACGTACGACCTCGACAATGGAGGTGTTGCCCCACTGGCCTCATGTTCCCCAGCGTCACCAAGATCCAGTTAGCGCTGAAAGTTTGACCGGTGGTAGGCGGCCAAACTTTCAGCGCTATCGAAAGCGAGCCGAACGGGTCCCGCCGATTACGTAATCGGCCTGCTTTCGTGATCATGGAATTGCTCAATCGGCGGGCTGGTGCAAGAGGCGTTGCCGCCTGATTAACGCGCCCGTGCCAGGAAGGGCTTCAGGAACTGGCCCGTGTAGCTCTTGTCGTTGGCCGCGACCTGGTCAGGGGAGCCGGTCGCGACGATGGCGCCGCCGCCCGAGCCGCCCTCGGGGCCCATGTCGATGAGCCAGTCCGCGGACTTGATCACGTCGAGGTTGTGCTCGATGACGATCACCGTGTTGCCGCTCTCGACCAGCTTGGTGAGCACGCCGAGCAGCTTGCGGATGTCCTCGAAGTGCAGGCCGGTGGTGGGCTCGTCCAGCACGTAGATCGTGCGCCCTGTGGACCTGCGCTGCAGTTCCGACGCGAGCTTGACGCGCTGCGCCTCACCGCCGGACAGCGTGGTCGCGGGCTGGCCGAGCCGCACGTAGCCGAGGCCGACGTCGACGAGCGTCTTCAGGTGCCGGTGGATCGCCGGGATCGCCTCGAAGAACGTCGCCGCCTCCTCGATCGGCATGTCGAGCACCTCGGCGATCGACTTCCCCTTGTAATGCACCTGCAGCGTGTCGGTGTTGTACCTGGCGCCGTGGCAGACCTCGCACGGCACGTACACGTCCGGCAGGAACTGCATCTCGATCTTGATCGTGCCGTCGCCAGAACAGGCCTCGCACCGGCCGCCCTTCACGTTGAACGAGAACCTGCCCTGCTGGTAGCCGCGGATCTTCGCCTCAGTCGTGGTGGCGAACAGCTTCCTGATGTGGTCGAACACGCCGGTGTACGTCGCCGGGTTGGACCGCGGCGTGCGGCCGATCGGCCCCTGGTCCACGTGCACCACCTTGTCCAGGTGCTGCATGCCCGTGACCCGGACGTGCTTGCCCGGCACGGTGCGCGCGCCGTGCAGCTCCCTGGCCAGCGCCCGGTAGAGGATGTCGTTGACCAGGGTCGACTTGCCCGACCCCGACACGCCGGTGACCGCGATGAAACAGCCGAGCGGGAACGTGACGTCGATGTTCTTGAGGTTGTGCTCGGCGGCGCCCTTGACCACCAGCTCGCGGCTCTTGACCGGCGTGCGGCGCACCTTCGGCACCGGGATCTCCCGGCGGCCGGACAGGTACGCGCCGGTCAGCGAGGTTTCGCTGGCCAGCAGGTCGTCCACGGTCCCGGCGACGACGACGTGACCGCCGTGCTCGCCGGCGCCCGGACCGATGTCCACCACCCAGTCGGCGGCCCTGATCGTGTCCTCGTCGTGCTCGACGACGATCAGCGTGTTGCCCAGGTCGCGCAGCCGCAGCAGCGTCTCGAGCAGCCGGTGGTTGTCCCGCTGGTGCAGCCCGATGGACGGCTCGTCGAGCACGTACAGCACGCCGACCAGGCCGGACCCGATCTGGGTGGCCAGCCTGATCCGCTGCGCCTCTCCCCCGGCCAGCGTCGCGGACGCCCGGTCGAGCGTGAGGTAGTCGAGCCCGACGTCGAGCAGGAAGCCGAGCCGCGCGTTGACCTCCTTCAGGATCAGCCGCGCGATCTGCATGTCCCGCTCTGACAGGTCGAGGTTGAGCAGGTTCTTGGCGAGCTCGCCGATCGGCCGGGCGCACAGGTCCGCGATCGACTTGCTGTCGACGGTCACGGCCAGCGAAACCGGCTTGAGCCGGGCGCCCCCGCAGGACGGGCAGGGCACCTCGCGCATGAACCCGGCGAACTTCTCCCGGCTGGAGTCGCTCTCCGCCTCGGCGTGCCGCCGCTCGACGTACGTGACCGCGCCCTCGAAGTTCGTATAGTACGAGCGCTCCCGGCCGTACCTGTTCTTGTACCGCACGTGGACCTGCGCGTCATAGCCCCTGAGCAGCGCGTCCTTCGCCTTGGCCGGCAGTCGCTCCCACGGGGTGTCCAGCCGGAACCCGATGGTTTCCGCCAGCGCCTCGATCAGCCGGTCGAAGTAGTCGCTGACGTGCCCGCCCGCCCACGGCGCGATCGCGCCCTCTTCGAGGGACTTGGCCGGGTCGGGAACGATCAGCTCGGGATCGACCTCCATCCGGGTGCCGAGCCCGGTGCAGTCCGGGCAAGCGCCCCACGGCGAGTTGAACGAGAACGACCTCGGCTCCAGCTCGTCGAAGGACAGGTCGTCGTACAGGCACGCCAGGTGCTCGGAGTACATCCGCTCCCGGTGCGGGTCGGTGTCCGGCAGGTCGACAAAATCGAGGATGACGACGCCGCCCGCCAGCCCGAGCGCGGTCTCCACGCTGTCGGTCAGCCGGCGCCTGGCGGTGTCCTTCACCGCGAGCCGGTCGACGATCACCTCGATGTCGTGCTTCTCGTACTTCTTCAGCGTGGGCAGCACGCTGCTCGTCGCCTCGTCGAGGCGGACGACCGTGCCGTCCACCCGCGCCCGGGAGTAACCCTTGGTCTGCAGCTCGCGCAGCAGCTCGCCGTACTCGCCCTTGCGGCCGCGCACCACCGGCGCGAGCACCTGGAACCTGGTGCCTTCCTCCAGCTCGAGGACCCGGTCCACGATCTGCTGCGGGGTCTGCCTGGCGATCGGCCGGCCGCACAGCGGGCAGTGCGGCTTGCCCACCCGCGCGTAGAGCAGCCGCAGGTAGTCGTACACCTCGGTGATCGTGCCGACGGTGGACCGCGGGTTGCGGCTCGCCGCCTTCTGGTCGATGGACACGGCAGGGGACAGCCCGTCGATGAAGTCCACGTCCGGCTTGTCCATCTGACCGAGGAACTGCCTGGCGTACGCGGACAGGGACTCCACGTACCTGCGCTGCCCCTCGGCGAAGATCGTGTCAAAGGCCAGGCTGGACTTGCCTGATCCGGACAGCCCGGTGAACACGATCATGGCGTCACGCGGCAGATCGAGGGAGATGTCCTTCAGGTTGTGCTCGCGTGCGCCGCGAACGACAAGCCGGTCAGCCACTGCGCGCTCTTCTCTTCGTCAATTCAATCCTGGGTCGACTCAACGCCTCGCCATGCTAACGGGGGGGTCTGACATTTCCGCCCGACTGCGGAAGCCTGGATTTATAGCGCCGGAGAGACCCCCGTTATGCCCGCACGCGAGCGGCGCCCCCGCCGGGCCTGCCGTACCCTCCAGACTACGGCACGGCGGGCCTGGGGACCGGCGCTATTATCGGGCCGGTGAGGCGCAATCCGGCGACCGTGGTGGTGCTGGCAGGCCACGCCAGCGAGGGGCTGCTCGCCGCCGCGGGCCGGTCAATGAACGTGGTGCTCGTCCGGCCTGACGACTCCGCCGAGGGGCTCGACGCGGCCGCGGGCGCGCTGCGCAGGGCCGCCGGGATCTCCTCTCCCTACGTGCTGGTCGCGGCCGACCCACTGGCGGCGGTCGCCGCCGAGTGGCGCGCCATGTGGGAGATACCGCGGGAGCCGTCGCGGGCGGCGGCCGGCAGCGAGGCGTTCGAGCTGCGGGCGGCGGAGGCGCTGGCAGCCTGGCGGGCCGGCCAGTTCGAGCTGCCCGATTACTACCTGGTGCTCGCCGAGCAGGCGGGGCCGGGCGCCGAGCAGCCGCCGGACTTCTACCTCGGCCCGCTGCGCTCGGTGCGGCCGCACCGGGTTGCCGTCGCCGCCGCGGCCGAGCCGGCCGAGCAGGCGGCGGAGGTGCTGACCGTCCTCGGCTCGCTGCGGCATGGCCGCTGGTGGCCGTCCCTTGACGAGATATTCAGAACGTCCCGTGAGTTTTACCCCGGCTCGCTTACCGAGTCTCCCGACGCGGGGCGGGCGCGGCTGCTGGCCTAGCGAACGCGATTCGCTACTGGATGCGCAGTCCGGCGATGAGGAGTTCGACCAGGTGACGAGGGTTGTAGCGCGGGTCGCTGGCCGCCCCGACGCAGAGATTCCCGACGCCGCGGAGCAGCTCGTAGGCATCCAGGCCGGGGCGGATCTCACCGGCCGCGGCGGCAGCGTCAAGGAGTTGCTTAGCCACCGGGACCAAGCGGTCGATGAAATAGGCGTGCAGCGTCTGGAAGGCCGCGTCGTCGGACCGTAGCACTTCCGCCAGGCCGTGCTTGGTGACCAGAAAGTCGACGAACATGCCGATCCAGCGGGCTAGCGCATGGTGCGGCGTATCGGCCTGCGCCAGCAGGACTGGGCCGGCTTCGGCGCAAGCCTCGACCTGGTGCCGGTAGACGGCGACGATCAGGTCCGCTCGCGTCGGGAAGTGCCGGTAGATCGTGCCGACGCCGACGCCGGCCCTGGCCGCGATCTCGCGCACCGGCACGTTGACGCCGGACTCGACGAACGCCGCGGCGGCCGCGTCCAGCAGCGTCGCCTCGTTCCGCCGGGCATCGGCCCGCTTCCGCGGTGGTGCTGCCGCCCCCGGTCCACTCGCGCCGACGACCACCCGGCCACCTCCATCGCGCACCTTGCCAAACGGAACATGGTTCCGTATCTTGGATATCGGAACATGGTTCCGTTTGCTTAGGATGCCAGATCCGGCGAGCCAGCGCCAAGCCCGCACCTCAAACTCGCGTCACCTCACGGAGAACCCATGCCGCAGGCACCTCTGCCCAGTTTCGGAATAACGACCGCCCCCATGCAAGTCAGCTACCAGGACATCCTGCGGGTCTGGCGGGAGGCCGACGCCATCAGGGAAATCGAGCACGCGTGGCTGTTCGATCACCTCATGCCGATCGCCGGCGACCCGGACGGGCCGATCTTCGAGGGCTGGACCCTGCTATCGGCACTCGCCGCCCAGACTGAGCGGGTGCGCCTGGGCCTGCTGGTAACCAGCAACAGGTTCCGGCCGCCCGCGATGCTGGCAAAGATCGCCACGACCGTTGATATCGTCTCCGGCGGACGGCTGGTCTTCGGAATCGGCGCTGGCTCACGCCCCAGCCACCCGCTGGCGCGCCGCGAGTACGAGGCACACGGCCTGCCCTACCACGACTTCCGGCACTCCGTGGAGGACCTCGCCGAAGCCTGCACCGTCATCCGGCGGCTGTGGACGGAAACCGAGCCGTTCGACTTCCACGGCGCCCACATCGATCTCACCGGCGCGTTCGGCAACCCGAAGCCCGTCCAGCACCCGTACCCGCCCGTCCTCGTCGCCGGACGCTCGGCCGCGGTGCTCCGCGTGGCCGCCGAGCACGCGGACCTATGGAACATCGCGGGCGGCGACATCGCCGACGCCGCCCAGCGCAGCGCGCTGCTGGACCGTTACTGCACCGACCTCGGCCGCGATCCCGCCGCCATCACCCGCTCCATCACCCTGCACGTGTCCTACGACCAGCCCGGAATCACCCGGGATGCGATCAGCGAAGCGCTCGACGCCGGCTTCGGGCACATCACCCTCGGCCTGCCGGCACAGCCCTACCCGGCCAGCGTCGCGCGGTGGGTCGCGGACGAACTCATCGCCAAGTCGGGTTACGCCATCGCTGATAAGCAGTAGCCACAGCACGCGAGTACGTGCCCAGCGGCCGGGGGTACTTTTCTTACATGGACTACCAGCTCATCATCAAGACCGACGAGCGCGGCCAGCCGAGGATCGACGGGTACACCGACCAGCTGCCGCCGGACGCGATCTTCACGGTCACGGGGAGCGAGGACGAAGACACCGAGCCATGGACCAGGCTCGTCGTCGTCAACGACGTGATCATCGACACCGGCGCCGTCACCGGGGTGAGGGTCGGCGCGCAGCACCGCGACGCCCAGGCGCCTCATTGAGAGCGCGCATGTAACGGTTCCGGAAGCTCGGCGAGTGCGTCGCGCAGTGCAGCCCGGGACCTGATGCCGAGTTTGGGAAAGATCTGGTACAGGTGGGCTCCGACGGTACGGTGTGACAGGAAAAGCCGCTGTCCGATCTCCTTGTTGCTCATGCCGGCCGCGGCCAGCATCGCGATCTGGCGTTCCTGCGGCGTGAGCGAGTCGTGTGCTGGCTGATCGGGGAAGGCATTGGTTTGGCCGGTTGCCTGGAGCTCGCGCGCGGCGCGGCTGGCCCACGGCCTGGCGCCGAGGCGTTCGAAGATCTCCAGGGCAGCAGCTAGATGCGGCCGTGATTCCTTCGTGGAACGGGCGCGCCGCAGCCGTTCGCCGTAGAGGAACTGCACCCGGGCCAGGTCGAACGGAAAGCGGTCAACGCCGGGGATCGCGAGCGCTTCCTCAAACAGCCCGAGGCCGTTGCTGTCGGCCGTGGCGATCGCCTCTGATCCTGCGGCCAGCAGGGCCAGCCGGGGCGAGATCGCGGCGATGCCGGCGTCGCGTATGGCGGTGACATGGGCGGCGGCCTCGGTGTGGCGGCCGGTGCGGACGGCGGCCTCGACCAGGTCCATCAGCACCCACAGGGCGAGCGGGACGTGGGAGGCCAGGACGCCCGCTGGGCTAATCGCCGTGGCGTGCTGGTAGGCGTCCTCGAAATCACCCCGCCCCAGCGCCGCTACCGACCCCACATGATGAGCCGCCAGGCCGGCCTGACCGATTCGTCTCGGCGCGGCCCAGCGCAGCATCTCGTCCGTCAGCGTATGCGCCCCGTCATAAGCGCCGCATGCCGCGGCGATCAGCGCCTGGCGGTAGCGGAAGGCCCAGGTCAGCAGCGGATAGCCGTGGGCCAGGCTTAGCTCGAGGCCCTCGTCCGCCAGTTCCTGCGCCTGGTCCCAGTGGCCCGCCAACCAGGCGTCGAGACCGAGATGATCCAGGGCAGTGATCAGCGGAGCGACACCGCTGCCCCGCCGGCCTTCGCGGACCACTCGCCACAGCGCTTCCCGGCAACCTGGCTGCCGGTCGGTGAAGTGGGCGGTTGAGCTGATCGTCAGGATGCGCAGATGGTCCGTCTCGCTGCGCAGGCCGGCGATGGCGGCGTCTACCAGGGGGAGAACGCCGGCCGCGGTACGGACCGGGTCGGCGCAGGTCTGACCCAGCAGATACAGGTCCTCGGGCACATCCGGCGCGAACTCGCTGATAGCGGCGTGAAAGGACGTCCACAATTCCGGCCGTCCGCCAAGGCGGCACATCAGGAAGAGGCCAGAAACCGCCTCGAAAACCCCGGTGTCGCTGATCCGGTCGGGCCTGGCCTGATCCTCGATAGCCTGGGTGAGCAGGCGGTGGGCGGTGATGACGTCGCCGTCCCCGTTGAGGAGCACGAAGGCGGCCGCGACCGCGGTGAGCAGGTACGTGGCGGACTCCGGGCTGGCTTCGCCCGCGTTACTGAGCAGCTTGGAGAC
>NZ_JBARCR010000011.1:0-3055 GCF_049794275.1 Trebonia sp. | reverse complement strand
CCTGTTGCCATCAGTCCACGTCCTCTATCGCCATGCCATGACGCGACCTCGCCGCGCCGACCGCGAGCTTACCGCTCCTGGCTCACGCTACCGGGTCCATCCCCAATTCCCGGTCATCCGCGGCACTGGCCGCCGGATCAGCCCAACACCCCCGCCCGCGTCAACGCCCTGCTCCGTCACCCGCCCAGTCGCCGCCGCCGACCCCAGCGAGGCGCTAATGGCTGAGCGCCGGCACCGCCGTTATCTGAAACCCCTTGTCCGGGGCCCTCTCGCGCCGCCGTCAGTGTCCGTGGGCGGGCTGGTCTCGATGGAAGTAGACCGTGATTGAAGGCCAGTCACCGAATTCGTTGACCTCCGTGTGCAGTACCAGGTCCTGGATCTCCGCGGTGCCGAATTCTTCAACAGCATCCGCAGCCCTCCGCAAGAGGAGCGGGACATTGCCCATCGGGCTTCAGCGCACAGAACTGGCGCATCTTGTTGAGGTCAGGGACGTACCCCTATCGGCGCTAGCCGGACACCCGAGATCTGCGGGGCCGACTCCATCTCGCCGGCCCGCCGGCGAGGCGTCGCGTGCCGAGGGGGCGGCGGGCCTAGCGCTGCGAAGAGCCGGCGACGAGGGTGGCGAGTATCAGGCGGACGTGCCGACGGCGGGCGTCATCGCCGGTCACATCCGGTGCGACGTGCGCCATCTGCAGGTATCCGGCATAGATGTAGTACAGGACTACGGAACGGTCCAGTGCTTCGCCTTGCTCCCAGCCCAGCTTCTCCAGCTGCTGGGCGATGTAGCCGATCCGCCGATCCGCGACCCGCCGTACGGCTGCTATCGCGGCCGGATGCTCCGGGTTAGCGAGCAAGGCGACCTCGGCTCGGTCGGCCGGGCTGCGGTCGAAGGCGGCCTCCAGGAGCTTTCTCAGGCGTTCAGCCGGATCGGGCTCATGCTCCAGGTCCTCGATGACTGACTCGGTGCGGCTCTGCTCCCACAGGTCCAGCGCCGCCTGGATCAGCGCGTCCCGGTTCTTGAAGTGCCAGTAGAAGCTGCCCTTGGTGGCCCCGAGATCGGCGGCGATGCTTTCCACGGCGACGGCCGCGATGCCGCCCCTGGCGATCGCGGCGAGGGCTGCCCTGGCCCAATCGCCGGGCGTAAGAGGACCCGGACGCGGCTTGCGCACGACCATACGGTACCGTATGGTCGGTTCCATACGGTACCGTACGGAACTTTCCCGGGAAGCGGATCCATCGACCGCAGCGAGGTAAATCGAGGTAACCGGATGAAGATCACGAACCGTCACGAACGAATCCTCATGGCGCCGCCGGAGCGGATCGCTCCGCTCATCGCCGACTTCGACCGCACCTGGCCGACCGAGATCGGGCCGCCTCCCCGGCTGGTGGAGGACCGCCTGTACGAGGCTGGGCGGATGCTGTGGCAAGAATTCGACCGCCCGGGTGCCCTGCGCGCGTTCCGGGTAATCAGGCCGGATGAAATGCGGCTTGAGCACTGGTTCGAGGCGGAGCCCGCGGCGGGCGGGACGGTCTTGCGCCACACGGTCGAGGGCTACGCGGACGGCAGGTACGAGGCGATCTGGCGCGACCGGATCGAGCCAGCGCACGACGTGGTGCTCGAGGCTCTCTTCGATCACGTCCAGGCCGCCATCACCTAGATCACCCCGCGTCAGGCTCTAGCTCGTAGTGCATGGTGCGATACCGCCTGAGACGGTGCATCGCGGGGACGAGGACTCCATGCAGGACACGGTGGTCTCGCGCCAGCGCGCTCGCGGCAACGCGCGCCTGCTGACCCTCCAGCAGGGTCGCGCGGGCGCGGATGGCCGGACCCGTGGGCGCGCCCCGCAGCGTCGACGGAGCGGCCCGCACATGCGGGTCGCGCCGCAGCCGCTTGGTCTTCCAGGCCTTGTCGAAGGAGCGGAAGAAGGCCCGGTCGCCGTCGAAAGCGATGCTCACGGGCGTGCCCACCGCTGTTCCGTCGCGCTTGTAGGTGGTCAGGAGAATCGTCTTGGAGTTCTTCAGGGAAGCCAGGGTGGTAGTCATGCCCCTTGAGACCAAATCACCCAACGTGCTGTGACAGTGAGCCCGGTGGTCGCGACCGTGAACGGCTACACCTGGCGGACCAGCGTCGCCCGCTCGACGAGGCGCCCAGGGAAGTCGAAGTGCCCGTGGACCTGGCGGCCGCGCTATGCCCACTTGGGCTCGCCGATGATCGCCCGGGTGCGCAGCAGGACGCCGATAATCGCGCCGTCACCGGATACCGCGAGGTCGGACCGGCTGCCGGCTGTCAGGTTGTTGGTCAGCAGCCGCCAGGCGTCTTCTGTGCTCATCGCCAAGCTGGCGACTGTGCGGGTTCCTGGCTGGTCGTCGAAGCGCCAGCCAGTTCCGGCGGCCACGAGATGCCAGGTCTCGGTGACCGGGCCCGTGACGGCAACCGTCACGGTGTCACCCGGCTGCGAAGGAGCCTGGGCCAGCCGGTAGGGGTAGGCCCAGCGCAGCCCGTCGAGCACAGGCCCGGCCAGGTCGGCGCGCAGATCGCTGGGGCGGCCCAGCCCCTGGCGGAGCTGCTGCCGGTGGATCCAGTACTCCGACAGCTCGCGGGCCTGGTCGAGCCAGGCAGGCACCGGGCCGGGGCCGGCCCAGGACACCGAGGCGGTACGTGCACGCGGGTCTTCCCGGCGGAACGTACCGGCGATCTGCGGCCCGGTCCACTGCAGCAGATCGGTGATCAGCCGCGGGCTGAGCCGGCGCGATGCGCCGACCCATTCGGCCTGCATCTCATCGAGCCAGGCCACGAACCCGCTCTCCGTCGCGCCCGCGGGAGGAGGTGTGCCGTAGTGGCCGTCGCGGTGCCGGGCCAGCAGCCCGAAGTCATCACCGAGCAGATGGGCGCACAGTCCGAGAATGCTCCAGCCCGGGCACGGCGAAGGCCGCTGCCAGTCCGCCCCGTGCAGGCCCGCGAGCAGGTCATTCAGCCGGGCCCGCTCGACGACGAACAGGGCGGCATAGTCGTGCGGCGGCTCGGCCGGCGGCGCCGACTCTCCGGGCAGGTCCG
>NZ_JBARCR010000010.1:0-9140 GCF_049794275.1 Trebonia sp. | reverse complement strand
GGCGGCGTGCGGGACGAGGCGGAGATCCGCGGCCACCGGCGCACCTACGTCGGCGCGCTGCCCGGCCGGATCGTCCGTGCCATCCGCGAGGCCGGCACGATGAACCCGGTCGTGCTGCTCGACGAGGTGGACAAGATCGGCAGCGACTACCGGGGCGACCCGGCGGCCGCGCTGCTCGAAGTGCTGGACCCGGCGCAGAACCACACGTTCCGCGACCACTACCTGGAGGTCGACCTCGACCTGTCCGACGTGGTGTTCCTTGCCACGGCGAACGTGCTCGACGGCATCCCGGGGCCGCTGCTCGACCGGATGGAGCTGGTCACGCTCGACGGCTACACCGAGGACGAGAAGGTCGCCATCGGGCGTGACCACCTGCTGCCCAGGCAGCTGTCGAAGGCCGGCCTGTCGGCCGAGGAGGTCACGATCGAGGACGACGCGCTGCGGCTCGTCGCGGCCGAGTACACCCGCGAGGCGGGCGTCCGGTCGCTCGAGCGGGCGATCGCCCGGGTGCTGCGGAAGGTCACGGCGAAGGAGTCGCTCGAACCTGGCACGCTGCCGGTGACGGTGTCGACCGAGAACCTGCGCGACTACCTGGGCCGGCCCCGGTTCACCCCGGAGACGAGGCTGACGTCCAGCGACCGCCGCACGGCGGTGCCCGGCGTCGCGACAGGCCTGGCGGTGACCGGTGCGGGCGGCGACGTGCTCTACATCGAGGCGTCCCTCGCGGACGCGGAGACCGGCGCGACTGGCGTCACGCTCACCGGCCAGCTCGGCGACGTGATGAAGGAGTCCGCGCAGATCGCGCTCTCGTTCCTGCGCTCGCACGGGGCGGAGCTCGAGCTGCCGGTCACCGGCATGAAGGACCGCGGCGTGCACGTGCACGTCCCCGCGGGCGCGGTGCCGAAGGACGGCCCGTCGGCCGGCGTCACGATGACGACGGCGCTGGCGTCGCTGCTCTCCGGCCGGCCGGTCCGCTCGGACGTGGCGATGACCGGCGAGGTCTCGCTCACCGGCCGGGTCCTGCCGATCGGCGGCGTGAAGCAGAAGCTACTCGCCGCGCACCGCGCCGGGATCACCACAGTGCTGATCCCCCAGCGCAACGAGCCGGACCTGGACGACGTTCCTGCCGAGGTGCTCGCCAAGCTGGACGTGCACCCGGTGAGCGACGTCCGTGAGGTTCTGATGCTGGCGCTCGAGCCGGCGATCACGGACGCCGCGACCGTCGCGGCCTAACCGGCACAACAGGAAACAGGCCTGGCGCTCTTGTCGAGCGCCAGGCCTGTTCCGTGTCTGACGTAGGCGTGCTTGAAGTCCTCAGGCGGAATGCTCTGGGCAGAGCCCAAACAGCTCGACCGTGTGGTCGACCGAGGTGAAGCCGGCCTCCGCGGCCACTTTCGCCGCCCACTGCTCGACGACCCGGCCCTCGACCTCAACGCTGCTGCCGCAGACGCGGCAAGTCAGGTGGTGGTGATGCGCGGTGGAGCCGCACTGCCGGTACAGGGTCTCGCCCGACGGATCGCGGATCGTGTCGACCGTGCCCTGCTCGCTGAGCACCTGAAGGTGCCGGTAGACCGTGGTGAGCCCGACGGTCTCGCCGCGACGGCGCAGCTCGGCGTGGATCTCCTGGGCGCTGCAGAAGCCGGGAAGGCTGGCCAGCGCGGCGGCGAGGGCTGACGCCTGCCGGGTCCCGCGCACCTTCGTACCGCGCGGCTGATCCACTGTCACCCTTTGACTTTAACCCCTAGCCGGGGCCGTTTCGCAGCTCTGGAACCGGCGGGCCCCGCCCGGCGAGTCACCCGCGTACGTTCTGAATAAGAATGGTTTCATGAGCAACCGGCTGAAGAGCGCGACCAGCCCGTACCTGCTGCAGCACGCGGACAATCCGGTGGACTGGTGGCCATGGAGCGACGAGGCGTTCGCCGAGGCGCGGCGGCGCGACGTGCCGGTGCTGCTGTCGGTCGGGTACGCGGCCTGCCACTGGTGCCACGTGATGGCGCACGAGTCGTTCGAGGACCCGGCGACGGCGGCCGTCGTCAACGACAACGTCGTCGCCATCAAGGTGGACCGCGAGGAGCGGCCGGACGTCGACGCCGTATACATGGCGGCGACCCAGGCGATGAACCGCGGCCAGGGCGGCTGGCCGATGACCGTGTTCATGACACCGGACGGCGAGCCGTTCTTCGCCGCCACATACTTCCCCAGGGCGCAGTTCACGCAGCTCGTGACCGCCGTCGGCGAGACGTGGCGGCAGAACAAGGACCGGGTGAAAGGCGAGTCGGAACGCATCGCCGCGACCCTGGCTGAACAGGCCGCCGCCTGGACCGGCCTGGGCGCGGGCGCCGGTGACCTGCCGCTGGCCGAGCTCACGTCGGAGGCGGTAGCCGGGCTTCAGGAGGAGTTCGACCCAGTGAACGGCGGCTTCGGCGCGGCGCCGAAGTTCCCGCCGTCGATGGTGCTCGAGTTCCTGCTGCGGCACTACGCGCGCGCCGGGTCGGCGGAAGCACTGTCGATGGCCGGGCAGACCTGCGAGGCCATGGCGCGCGGCGGCATGTACGACCAGCTCGGCGGCGGGTTCGCCAGGTACAGCGTGGACGCGACCTGGACCGTCCCGCACTTCGAGAAGATGCTGTACGACAACGCGCTGCTCGCGCGGGTCTACACGCACCTGTGGCGGCGCACCGGATCGGCGCTGGCCCGGCGGGTCGCCGAGGAGACGTGCGAGTTCATGCTGCGGGACTTGCGCACGGCGGAGGGCGGCTTCGCCGCGTCGCTCGACGCGGACAGCGACGGCGAGGAAGGCGCCTACTACGCGTGGACGCCGGCGGAACTGCGTGTGGTGCTCGGGGACGAGGACGCGGCGTTCGCGGCCGAGGTGTTCGGCGTGACGCAGGCGGGCACCTTCGAGGACGGTAAATCCGTCCTGCAGCGCCGGGCGGAGCCGTCCGACCGGGAGCGGTTCGACCGGATCCGCGGCACGCTGCTGACGGCGCGCGAAGGGCGGACCCGGCCGGGCCGGGACGACAAGGTGGTCGCCGCGTGGAACGGCATGGCCATTGCCGCGCTGGCTGAAGCCGGGCTGCTCTTCAACCGCCCCGACCTCGTCAACGCCGCACGCGACGCGGCTTTGCTGCTGGACTCGCTGCACGTGTTCCCAGGGGGGTCCGCGCGGGAAGGAGCAGTGCGGATCGTGCGGACCTCCCGGCACGGGGTGGCCGGGACGAGCGCCGGACTGCTCGAGGACTACGCGAGTGTCGCCGCGGCGCTGCTCGTGCTGTACGGGGTGACCGGTGAGGACCGCTGGGTGCCGGTGGCGGCGGCGCTGCTGGACACGGTGCTCACCTCGTTCCGGGACGGTTCCGGCGGTTTCTACGACACCGCCGACGACGGCGAGCAGCTCATTTTCCGGCCCGCCGACCCGACCGACGGCCCTACCCCGTCGGGTGCTTTCGCGGCGGCGGACGCGCTGCTCAGCTACGCCGCGCTGACCGGCTTCGAGCGGCACAGGGACGCCGCGGTAGCGGCGCTGCGCGTGCTGGCGCCGCTCGCCTCCCGCGCGCCGCGCTTCGCGGGCAGCGGCCTGTCGGTCGCGGAAGCGCTGCTCTCCGGGCCGGCCGAGATCGCGATCGTCGGGCCAGGCGATGACCCGCGGACCGCCGACCTGCAGCGCGCCGCGCTGCACCGCGCGCCGCCTGGGGCGGTCATGGCGACCGGTCCAGGTTCGCCTTCTGGCGAGGCCGATGTGCCGGTCCCGCTGCTGGCCGGCCGAGGCCTGGTCAAGGGCGGCCCGACGGCGTACGTGTGCCGCCAGTTCACCTGCCAGGCCCCTGTCACGACTCCGGCGGAACTGCGCGAAACCCTTGGGCGAATAGCCGAAACCCTTCGTGGTGAGACATAGACGAATCAGCGACCTTTGGGGCATGGTTGTCCGTGTGCACCTGACGCAAGGGGGCCGGCGGATAGCGCGGGCAGTCGGGCGCGGCGGACGACGGCGTCTGGTGCCGGCCGCCGTTGCCACGCTCGCGGTGCTCGGCACGCTTGCCGGGGTGCTCGCGGCCGTGCTGGGCGCGCCGCCCCGCAGTGACCTGTCCGCTGGTGCCGCTGGTGCCGCGCCGTCCCTCCTCAACCTCCCCGTGGTGCGGCCGACGTCCGGCGACACCCCGGTCGCACCCGGCATGACCATGGGAACGAGCGCCCACTTGATGGCGCTCCCCGGGTCGCATCCGCCCGCGGTGGCGCCGTTGCGCCGCACGCTCCAGGCGGACCTGCTGATCGTGGCGCCGCACACGCTGCCTCATTCGGTGCTCACCGCCGTCTCCCGGCTGCCTGGGGTCACCGCCATCGAGCAGATCGAGGCGGTCCGGATGCGCATCAACGGGGCGTACACCGCGGTCCTGGGCGTTGATCCGTCGGTGTTCCGCACGTTTGCCGCGCGGCCGACCGGCGCGTCGAACGCGCTGTGGGATGGCGTGGCGAGTGGCGGGATCGCCGTGTCCTACACGATGGGCAAGCTGGACAAGCTCACGCTCGGCGGCACGGTCGCGGCCACCGGGCGCACCGCGAAGCGGCTGCGCGTGGTGGCGTTCGGAACGATGGGCATCGGCGGCGTCAACGCGGTCGTGTCCGACTCGGTCGCGCGCTCGCTCGGCGCGCCGGCCGGGAACGCGATCGTGGTCAGCATGCGCACCAGCGACTTCACGGCCGACGCGGCCGCCGCCGGACGGCTGATCCCCAAGGGCGCCGGCGTGGAGCAGCTGGTCTCGCTGATCACCGTCCCCGGCGGCGCGGTCACCGTGAACGGCTCGGGGGCGGCCGGCGCCGGGCCGGCGACCGAGGGCGGAGTGGCCGCAGCCCAGCTCGACACCGCGCTGAGGGCGGCGATGAGCCGCCGGGGGCTGCCCTACGTCTGGGGCGCGGCCGGGCCGAAGGCCTTCGACTGCTCTGGGCTCGTCCAGTGGTCGTTCGCGCAGGCGGGCATCGCTATGCCGCGGGTCGCCGCCGACCAGGCGCTGGCCGGGCCTGCCGTGCCGGTCAGCCGGCTCCAGCCGGGTGACCTGCTCTTCTACCACACCGATCCCACCGACCCCACGTACATCTCGCACGTGGCGATCTACCTGGGCAACGGCTGGATGATCCAGGCACCGGAGCCGGGACAGGACGTGGAGATCGTGCCCGCGGATGTCGGCAGCGAGTTCGCCGGCGCCATCCGCGTCAACCCGGCCCAGGCCGCCGCCGTGGCCGGCCGCGTCGCCTGACTTCCGCGGCGAACCAGGAAAACGCGGTGCCGGCTGAGGGGTTGACCCCGATACGGCGTCGTGTATACATGATTACATGAGTACAGAGCCAGACGAAGACGTCAGCGGCAGCGTCGCTGATCAGATCAAGGGCTGGTTCGTCGGCCGCCTGCCAACCGACTGGTTTACCGGGCCGGCCGAGATCGTCGTCGACCGTGAGGAGATCACGATCGTCGGCACGCTGCCCGAGCCAGAAGGCGGCGCCGGCAGCGCGGAGAAGTCCGCGGCAGCCGAGGGCAGGATCACGCGGTTCCGCGAAGAGACCAGGTCAAAGCGCATTGAGATGGCGCGCGAGGCCGAGCACAAGTTCCGCCGCAAGGTCGCATGGGGCGCCAGGTGCGGTGACCTCGGTGAGATGTTCACGACATTGTCGGTCCCGGTCATGACCAGGCTCAGGCAGTCAGAACGGCGCGTCCTCGACACCCTCGTCGACGCCGGCGTCGCCCGGAGCCGCAGCGACGCGCTCGCGTGGTGCGTGCGGCTAACCGGCGAGCACACGGACGCGTGGCTGACCGAGCTGCGGGACGCGCTGCTCCGGGTAGAGGAGGTCAGGTCCCAGGGCCCGGCCAGCGGGACCGGCGCCACTGGCACCTGACTCGCACCGCACGTCGCTCTAGTCGGATACCGTGACTAGGGGAATCACGCGTGCGTTGGCGAGGAAGGTCGGTTCATGGGATTTCGCGACCTGGCATACCGGCTGTATGAGCGCAGGCTCGAAGCTTCGCTGTCAGGTAAGGCGATACCACGGCACGTCGGGGTGATGTGCGACGGCAACCGGCGCTGGGCCAGGTCCGCCGGTCACACCGACGTGAACAAGGGCCACCGCAAGGGCGCCGACAAGATCTTCGAACTGCTGCAGTGGTGCAAGCAGTCCGGCGTCGAGGTGGTCACGCTGTGGCTGCTGTCCACCGACAACCTGACCAGGCCGCGGCAAGAGCTCGACCCGCTGCTCCTGATCATCGAGGACACCGTCAACGACCTGATCGACGAGGGCTGGCACGTGAACCCGATGGGCGCACTCGACCTGCTGCCCGACCACACCGCCCGCGTGCTCAAGCACGCGGCCGAGGTCACCAGCCACAACCCCGGCCTGCTGGTCAACGTCGCGGTCGGCTACGGCGGCCGGCGTGAGATCGCCGACGCGGTGCGGTCGCTGCTCGTCGACCACGCGAGCAAGGGCACCACGATCGAGCAGCTCGCCGACGCCGTTGACGTCGAGCACATCGCCGAGCACCTGTATACGGCCGGTCAGCCCGACCCGGACCTGGTGATCAGGACGAGCGGCGAGCAGCGGCTCGGCGGGTTCCTGCTGTGGCAGTCCACCCATTCGGAGTTCTACTTCTGTGACGCTTACTGGCCGGCTTTCCGCAGAGTGGACTTTTTGCGGGCACTACGGTCCTATTCAGAGCGTAACCGCAGGTATGGGTCATAGCCTGCGAAAATAGGCCCGCTAGGGTACTTTAACCCGACCGGAATCACGGGTACCTTGAGTGTTGGCGGCGGTCTTCCGGGCCGCCCCCGCGGGAGGCCCTCCTGACGTCTGCACGTGCGACGCGAGGGCCGGTGCGGCTCTCTTTGGAGGGCAGCCCCGGTCCGTTCGATACGTCTGTCCCCGGAGTACCCGGGAAACGGCGTGTCCTGTCCGCGGCGCCGGCTCCCAAGGCCGGCCGCCCAGGGGAGTTTGCGTGGCCAACTCTGTGCACCGTCGTACCTACGTCCTCGACACGAGCGTCTTGCTCGCCGACCCGGCCGCTTTCACGCGGTTTGACGAACATCACGTCGTCTTGCCGGTCGTGGTCATCACCGAGCTTGAAGCGAAGCGTCACCATCCTGAGCTGGGATATTTCGCCCGCCAGGCGCTCCGTTACCTGGACGATCTCCGGGTCAGCAACGGGCGCCTCGATGTCGAGCTTCCGATCGGGACGCTCGGCGGCACCGCGCGCGTGGAGCTCAACCACATCGATTCGCAGGTTCTGCCCGCCGGTTTCCGGCTCGGGGACAATGACACGCGGATCCTGTCGGTCGCGCGCAGCCTCGCCAACGAGGGCCACGACGTGGTTCTCGTCAGCAAGGACTTGCCGATGCGGGTCAAGGCCGCGTCTATCGGCCTTGAAGCTCAGGAGTACCGGGCCGAACTTCCGGTCGATTCCGGCTGGACCGGCATGGCGGAGCTCTCCGTCAGCCCGGCTGAGGTAGAGGAACTGTACGAACACGGCGTGCTCGACTGCGAGGCGGCCCGCGACTACCCCTGTCACACCGGCCTGGTGCTGCACACCGGCAGCGCCAGCGCGCTAGCCAGGGTCCGCCCTGACAAGCAGATCCAGCTGGTCCGCGGCGACCGCGAGGCGTTCGGCCTGCACGGCCGGTCCGCCGAGCAGCGCATCGCCCTCGACCTGCTCCTCGACTCCGAGGTGGGGATCGTCAGCATGGGCGGCCGGGCGGGCACCGGCAAGTCGGCGCTCGCGCTCTGCGCGGGCCTCGAGGCGGTCATGGAGCGCCGTCAGCACCGCAAGGTCATCGTGTTCCGGCCGCTGTACGCGGTCGGCGGCCAGGATCTCGGCTACCTGCCTGGTTCCGAGGCGGACAAGATGGGCCCGTGGGCGCAGGCGGTATACGACACGCTGTCCGCGGTCACCACCCAGAGCGTGATCGACGAGATCATCGCCCGCGACATGTTCGAGGTGCTGCCGCTGACGCACATCCGCGGCCGGTCGCTGCACGACGCGTTCGTGATCGTGGACGAGGCGCAGTCCCTGGAGCGCGGCGTGCTGCTCACCGTGCTGTCGCGGATCGGCACCGATTCCCGGGTGGTGCTCACCCACGACATCGCGCAGCGCGACAACCTGCGTGTCGGCAGGCACGACGGCGTGGTCGCGGTGATCGAGAAGCTCAAGGGCCATCCGTTGTTCGCGCACGTGACGCTCACCCGTTCCGAGCGCTCCGCGATCGCCGCGCTGGTTACCGACCTTTTGGAGGACGCCGCCCTCTAAACTGCATCCGTGACCGACGTCGCGGGTGCGAATAAAGATCAATCCTCGGAACGGGCTCGTGGTGGCTCCACGCTGCCAGCCGTCTCGGTGGTCATGCCGGTCCGGAACGAGGAGGAGCACCTGGCCGATTCGGTGGCACGGGTGCTCGGGCAGGACTACCCGGGCGGGTTCGAGCTGGTACTGGCCGTCGGACCCTCCCGGGACCGCACCGAGCAGATCGCCCACGAGCTCGCCGCGGCCGACGACCGGGTCACCGTGGTGCCCAACCCGTCAGGGAAGATATCGTCCGCGATGAACGCCGCGATCAAGGCGGCCAGGCACGGCGTGATCACGCGGATCGACGGGCACGCGATGCTGCCCGACGAGTACCTGCGGGTCGCGGTGCGCACGCTGCTCGAGACCGGGGCCGCCGACGTGGGCGGGGTGATGGCCGCCGAGGGAATCACCCCTTTCCAGTGCGCGGTGGCCTGGGCGATGACCTCCCCGGCCGGGGTCGGCGCGGCCGCCAACCACACCGGCGGCGAGGCGGGCCCTGTCGACACGGTCTACCTCGGGGTGTACCGCCGGGAGGCGATCGAGCGGGCGGGCGGCTACGACGAGAACATGATCGTGGCCGAAGACTGGGAGCTGAACTACCGGATCCGCGCCTCAGGCGGCCTCATCTGGTTCACCCCTGAGCTGCGGGTCACCTACCGGCCGAGGGCGAACCTTCGGGAGCTCGCCAGGCAGCACTTCTGCTACGGGCGATGGCGCCGGGTCGTCGCGCGCCGCTACCCGGAGACAGTCAACCCGCGCTACCTCGCGGCCCCCGTGGCGACCGCGGCGAACCTCGCCGGCTCTGCGGCGGGGATCGCGGGAC
>NZ_JBARCR010000009.1:0-5049 GCF_049794275.1 Trebonia sp. | reverse complement strand
GAGGAGATCGACTACCGCGTGCTGGACGAGCTGATCGGGGAAGCGAGCGGCAAGGGGGTGCTGCGGGAACTGAACCGCAAGTACAGCCGCGAAGCCTTTGAGGCCATGATCGGGCCTATCCTCCAGGAGATCGGCCGCAACAAGCCGATCCAGTCGCAAGGGCCGCCCGTCGCCCCCGAGGACGACCCGCTAACCGCGCCCGTCTGGCCGCCGGCGCCCGCTCGCTGACCCGGGCTCGCTGCCCTGCGAAGGTTGAACGGACGACCCGGACGGGTACGCAGGCAGGATGCGCGTTGCCGTGCTCGCTGATATTCACGGGAACCTGCCCGCGCTCGACGCCGTGCTGGCCGATGTCCAATACGCGGGCCCCGACCTGATCGTGCTGAACGGCGACCTCGCCGACGGCCCGATGCCGGCGCAGACCCTCGGCCGGCTGGCGGAACTCGGCGATCGCGCCGTGTGGGTCCGCGGCCACGCCGACCGGCGGCTGGTCGACGCCTTCGACGGCAACTTCATGATCCCTGGGCTGGACACCGACCCGTCGGCGGACTGGTTCGAGTGGTGCGCGGCGCGGCTGAATCGCTACTACCGCGACCTGCTGGCCGACCTGCCGCCGCTGGTCACGCTGAACGTGGACGGGCTCGGGCCGGTCGCGTTCTGCCACGCGACGGCGCGCGACGACGGCGAGTACATCCTGGTCGACAGCCCGATCGCGCACTACAGGGGCGCCTTCGCCGGCGTCGCCGAGCCGACCGTGGTCGTCGGGCACACCCACATGCCGTTCGACCGGCTCGCCGCCGGGCGCCGTGTGATCAACGCCGGGTCCGTCGGCCTGCAATACGGTCACCAGGGCGCGAGCTGGGCGATGCTCGGCCCGGACATAACACTGCGCCGCACCCGCTACGACGCCGACGCGGCGGCGGCCGTGCTGTGGTCGGCGGCCCGCGACCTGCCCGGGATCGAGGGCTTCACCGGAAACGTGCGCACCCCCGCGAGCGACGAGGAGGCGCTGAAGGCCTTCACCGTCAGCGTCCGCCTCCAGACGCGCGAGCGATAGCAGGATCACAGGTCGTACTGGGACGCCTGAAGCGTGTACAGCTCCGCGTACTGGCCGCCCAGCGCCATCAGCGACGCGTGCGTGCCCGTCTCGACGACCGACCCGTGACCGAGCACGTAGATCCGGTCCGCGTGCCGGACGCTCGCCAGCCGGTGCGTGATGATCAGCACCGTCCGGTCGGCCGCCAGCGTCCGCAGCGAGGAGAACAGCGCGTACTCGGCGCGCGCGTCCAGCGCCGCGGTCGGCTCGTCCATGATCAGCAGCGGCGCGCTCCGGTAGAAGCCGCGGGCGGCGGCGATGCGCTGCCACTGCCCGCCGGACAGTTCCGCGCCGTCCTTGAACTCGCGGGCCAGCAGCGTGTCGTAGCCCCGCGCCAGGCCGGAAATCACCGTGTCCGCCCCCGACGAGGCCGCGGCCGACACCAGCAGCGCCTCGTCAAGCGGCCGGCCCATCGTGATGTTCTGCCGCACGGTCAGCGGCCAGTTGGCGTGGTCCTGCGCGATCACCGCGATCCGCTCGCGCAGCAGCTCGCCGTCGACGTCGGCGAGCGAGACCGAATCCCAGCGCACGGACCCCGACGACGGCCGGTACAGCCCGGCGAGCACCTTGGCGAGGGTCGTCTTGCCCGACCCGTTCTCCCCCACGAGCGCCACCACCTCGCCGCGCCCGATCTCGATGGACACGTCCCGCAGCGCTGGCTCCTCCGCACCGGGATAGGAGAACGTCACGCCGCGGACCTCGATCCGCGAGAACTCCGGCGGCACCGCCGCGGACCCGGCAGGCGGCAGCCGGCTCAGCGCGTCCTCGCAGAACGCGAGGTAGTCGGAGAAGTACAGCCCGTCCTCGTAGCACTGGTTGACCGCGAACATCAGCTGCTGCAGCGACCCGTGCGCAGAACGGATCGCCAGCACCGCGGTGCCCGCGACCGACAGCGGCAGCGTGCCCGTCGCCAGCAGCACGCCAAGCGACGCGTAGACCCCGGCGGTCGCGACGCCGCCCATCGCGCTCGCGACGACCCGGGTGGTCGTCTCGCGGCGCGCCGCGGCCAGCTCAGCGCGCCGCACGTAGCCGGCGAGCTGTGAGACCCGCGCCAGCAGGAAGGACCGCATCGTGAACGAGCGCAGTTCCGCGGCGGTCCGCCGCTCGGCGATCAGGTCCGCCAGGATGTACTTCCGCCGGTAGCTGTCGACCAGCGCGAACCGGGTCACGTACCGGATCCGCGCCGACCGCACCGCGGCCCACGCGCCGGGGGCCTGCGCGAGGAGGACCACCACCAGCAGCACGGGGTTCAGCAGGCCGACCACCGTCACCGCGGCGGCGATCCCCGCGAACGCGGTCACGAAGTTGATCACGTTGTTCACCAGCTGCCACGCCGACCACACTCCCCGGTCCCTGGCGCGCTGCAGCTGGTCGTGGAAGTCCGGCTCGTCGAACGCGGCGAGTTCCACCTGCGTGGCCAGGTCATAGAGGCGCACCTCGACGACCTGGTCCACCTGCGGCTCCAGCCGGCTCTGCGCCCAGCCCGCCGCGATCGAGAGGCCGGACTTCGCCGCCGTGGCGAGGGCGACCAGGATCAGCGACGGCAGCGCCGCCTTCACCCGCTCCGGGGTCGGCCCGGCGGCGAACAGCGCCTCCAGCACGCCGGTCGTCGCGAACAGCGCGAACCCGGCGAACACCCCGGCGACCACGTTGAGCCCGAGGGCGGCCGCGGTGTCCAGCCGGCTGGCCGACCAGCCCAGCCGCACCGCCTGCCCGACCAGCCCAGGGAATCGCCGCGCCACGTCGCCGAACCCGACCGAGGCCATCCGCGCGTTGTACGTCTCCCAGTAGCCGGAGGTCAGCTCCGCGGTTTCCTCATCGGGCAGCGTCTCCTGCGCCGTCCCCATGCCCTCAGTATGGGTTTCCGTTCGCTTGTGGCTAAGCGATTTTTCTTCCCGAACGGACGCGTGGTTCCTCCCGCGCTCGGCTACAGAAGCGCGCTGAGATCGGCGAGCAGGCGGCGCTTCGGGCGGGCGCCGACGACCTGAGAGATGACCTCGCCGTTCCTGAAGACGCTCAGCGTCGGCATCGCGAGGATCCCGTACCGTTGCGCGGTCACCTGGTTCTCGTCCACGTCTATCTTGGCGACAGTCAGCGTGTCGCTGAGCTCCGCCGCGATCTCGTCCAGGACGGGCGAGAGCATGTGGCAGGGCGGGCACCACTGCGCCCAGAAGTCCACCAGGACCGGCTTGCTGAACGAGGAGGACACGACGAAATCCTGGAACGTGTCGTCGGTGACCTTGATGACCGCGCTAGTCGTGTCCGCGTTCTTCATTGCTTGTCTCCTCGGGTGTCGCTCTCCGGACCAGTGGGCAGCAGTTCGCAGCGGGGAGGCGGAGCGTCGCCAAGGTCAGCGAGGCGCTCGGAAAGCCGGTCACGGACATCGCGCAGTTCCGCGATGTGCCGCTCTAGGTACGCCAGCTTGCGGCGGTACACGTCGACCGATGCCGGGCAGTCGTCGCCCGATTCGTGCCCGGCGAGCAGGCATTCGACGAACGGGCGCACGTCCTGCAGCGAGAACCCGATCGCCTGCAGCGACCTGATCTCCCTGACCAGCCGCACGTGGTGCTCGTCATAGACGCGGTACCCGTTGGCCGAACGCCCCGCCGGCAGCAGTCCCTGCGCCTCGTAGTACCGAAGCGTCCGGGTCGTCGTGCCCGCCTGAACGGCCAGTTCCCGTATGCGCATTGCCATGGCTGGCTCACACCTCCAGTGCGGCCCAGCCTAAACATTGACCCCGGCGTCAACGCTAGCGGCGCACTAGGCTGACGTCATGTGCGACACCGCTGGCAGCGTCGAGCCGGTCCCTGTCGCGGCGGTCAGCGAGGAGACCGAGCCGCGGCTCACCATCCCGCTCGAGCCGGTCGACGGCATCGTCATCACGACCCTCATCGACAACGTCACCGACATGCTCGCGGTGAACCAGGGTCCGGCGATCCGGCCGTTCATCGGCGACGCGCGGCGCCGTCCATCGGCTGTGTTCGAGGACGACTGGACCCGCGAGGGCCTGATCGCCGAGCACGGCTTCGCCGCCCTGATCACGGTCACTGCCGGCGGCAGCACCCACCGGCTGCTGTTCGACGCCGGGCTGAGCCCGGACGGGCTCGTCTCGAACATGCGCGCCCTCGGCGTCGACCTGGGCAGCATTGAGGCCATCGTGCTCAGCCACGGCCACTCCGACCACACCGCCGGCCTGGACGGCTTCATCCGCGCGGTCGGCCGGACCAGCCTGCCGGTCATGATCCATCCGGAGTTCTGGAGCCGCCGCAGGCTCGTGATCCCCGGCCATGACCCGGTCGAACTGCCGACGACCAGCCGCTCCGCGCTCGAGGGCGCGGGCTTCACGATCATCGAGGACCGCCAGCCGAGCTTCCTGTTCGGCGGCAGCGTGCTGATCACCGGCGAAGTCGACAGGACGTCCGGGTTCGAGCCCGGCTTCCCGCCGCAGCAGGCGCTGCGTGACGGGCGGTGGGAGCCGGACCCGCTGGTCCTCGACGACCAGGCGCTGATCGTGCACGTGCGCGGCAAGGGCCTAGTGGTGCTGACCGGTTGCGGGCACGCCGGCGTCGTCAACATCACCAGGTACGCGCGCAGGCTCACCGGCGTCAGCCAGGTGCACGCGGTCGTGGGCGGCTTCCACCTCGGCGGGCCGCTGTTCGAGCCGCTGATCCCCCAGGTCTGCGCCGAACTCGAGCGGCTGTCGCCCGCCGTCCTCGTCCCCGCGCACTGCACCGGGTGGGCCGCCCAGCGCGCCTTGGCCGAGCGCTTCCCCGCGGCGTACATCCCGAACGCCGTCGGGACGCGGCTGGAGCTGTAACCGGCTACTCGGACCTGAGGATCATCGCCGGCTGGGTCCGCGCGGCGGACCTAGCCGGGATGGCCGCGATCGCGTTGGCCAGCAGCAGGACGGCGGGGATAGCGAGCAGCGTCAGCGGCGAGATGACCGGCGCCGG
>NZ_JBARCR010000008.1:0-4738 GCF_049794275.1 Trebonia sp. | reverse complement strand
ACACCCGCTGGACCGCCGCGGCGAGCGCGTCGCCATCGCCCGGCGGGACGAGGAACCCGGTCGCGCCCTCGTGCACCAGGTCGAGGGGGCCGCCGGCGGCCGGCGCGATCACTGGCAGCCCGCTCGCCGCGGCCTCCTGGATCGTCTGGCCGAAGGTCTCGAACGGGCCGGTGTGCACGAAGATGTCCAGGCTGGCGTAGATCCGTGCCAGGTCCGCGCCGTGCCGCTCGCCGAGGAACATCGCCAACGGGAGGGCCTGCCGCAGTTCTTCCTCCATCGGGCCGCCGCCGGTGACCGCGAGCCGCACTCCAGGCAGCCGGGTGATGGCGGCGAGCAGGTCGACCCGTTTCTCGTGCGCGAGCCGGCCCACGTAGCCGACGATCACCTCGCCGTCCGGCGCGAGCTCGGCGCGCAGCCGGCCGTCCCTATGGGCCGGATGGAACCGCTCGGTGTCAACGCCCCTGCCCCATAGCCACACCCGCTCCATGCCGTGCGCGTGCAGGTCGGCGGCCGTCGCGCTGGACGGGGCGAGGGTGCGGCCAGCCGCGTTGTGGATGTCGCGCAGCCAGCGCCACGCGAACGCCTCGGTGACCGCGCCGAGGCGGTAGGCGCGGGCGTAGTTAGGCAGGTCGGTCTGGTAGACGGCGACCACGGGCAGGTCCACGGCCCTGGCCACGCGGGCGCCCCAGGCGCCGAGCGCGACCGGACTGGCCAGGTGGACCACGTCGGTGCCGTGCCTGGTGATGGCGCGCCGGGTGCGCGGTGTGGGCAGGCCGAGCCGGAACGTCGGGTAGCCGGGCACCGGGACAGAGGGGACACGTTCCACCGGATAGCGGAACTGGCGGTCAGCGCCGATGGTGGCGCGCGCGGACTCTGGAGCAATGACCAGAGGGTGGTGGCCGTTGCGGACGAGGTTTTCTGCTACGCGTACTACGCAGTTTGCGACACCGTTGACATCGGGTGGGAAGGACTCCGTAATGATCGCGATCCTCATGTAATCAAGTTCGCCCACGGCGTGTTCGAGTTCCGCCAAGATGCCGTTACGGCCGGGCGAACTATCGATGACAATTAATTGCTGCGCCGGGAAGGTGTCAGGAAGATCCGGGCCCCGGCCGGTGTTGCCCCTCGACGTGGCCGGAATCCCAGATCCACTGACCCTCAACGGCGCGCCGCTGTCCGTGCTCGACCTGGCGCCCATCCCGGACGGCGGCTCGGCCGGCGAGGCGCTGCGCGCCACGACCGAGCTGGCCAGGCACACAGAATCCCTCGGTTTCACCCGCTTCTGGGTGGCCGAACACCACGGCATGCCGGGCATCGCGAGCTCGTCCCCGCCGGTGCTGATCGGGCACATCGCCGACGCGACGGAAACCATCAGGGTCGGCTCCGGCGGCGTGATGCTGCCGAACCACACCTCGCTCGTGGTCGCTGAGCAGTTCGGCATGCTCGAGGCGCTCCACCCGGGCCGCATCGACCTAGGCATCGGCCGCGCGCCTGGCACCGACCAGGCGACCGCCGCCGCGCTGCGGCACCGCGGCCCCGACGAGTTCCCGCGCCAGCTCACCGACCTGCTGGGCTTCTTCGCTGGGCAGTGGCCGACGGGCCACCCGAACACGACCGTGCACGCCGTTCCCGGCGAGGGCAACGGCCCGGACATGTGGCTGCTCGGCTCCAGCGGCTACAGCGCGCAGGTGGCCGGCGCGCTCGGCCTGCCGTTCGCGTTCGCGCACCACTTCATGCCCGCGAACACGCTCCCGGCGCTCGAGCTGTACCGGGAGTCCTTCCGCCCGTCGGAGACGCTCTCCAAGCCGTACGCGATGGTCGCCGCCGGAGTGATCTGCGCGGAGTCCGACGAGCGCGCTCGTTTCCTGGCCGGCTCGTCCGCGCTGTCGTTCCTGCGGCTGCGCCAGGGCCGCCCCGGCAGGGTCCCGTCCCCGGAGGAGGCGGCCGCCTACTCCTACAGCGACCTGGAGCAGGCCTTCATCGCGGACCGGCAGGCGACCCAGCTCATCGGCGCCCCGGACACGGTCCGCTCCGGCCTGACTGAGCTGCTGAAGCGGACCGAAGCCGACGAGCTGATGCTCACCACCCAGACCTACAGCCCGGCCGACCGCCTCCGCTCATTCGAGCTGGTCGCCGGGGCGGTATCCGCCAGCTGACCCGCGCGCCTGGTCCTGCTTTCCTTTTCCCGAACGGGCCCGTGGTGACTCGGTCCCGCTTTTACGCGTCCCGCCGGCTGACGACCGCGAAGGCCACCGCGATCAGCGCCGCGGCGAGCAGCAGGAAAATCCCCGTCTCGATGCCCTGGAACGCCCAGTACCGCGAGGCCGGCTGATACGTCACGTAGCCGCGGATGCCGTGCGCCTGCGCACAGGAGACCACGGCGTTGTAGGTGGCGCGCGTAAACGGCCCGTTACCCGCAGCGGCCTGGCACGAGGCGGGCAGCGAACTGACCGGGATCCCTTCGACGCCCGTGCCGAGGACTTGCCCGTTCGTCGATTGCGGGATGCTGATCGGCTGGCCGTTGGCGCCGACGAAGCCCGTGCCGAGCTGCCAGGCGGATCCGGCGGGGGTGAATCCGCTACTGAGCGAGAAGTAGCTGGTCACCGCGGTCATGAAAGACCGGCGCAGCGCCATGAAGATCACGGCCCTGACGACGATGAACCCGGCCAGCGTGACGGCGATCGCCGGCAGCGTCCTGCGCAGCAGCGCCCCCGCCGTGATGCCGAGCGCCGTCGCGAACACCGCGTAGCCCACGGGGACAATGCCCATGATGTCGAACCGGCCGGGGTCGAACGCGTTCGCCTGCAGCGCGTTGTTCGGCCCGGACCACCAGGTGACGAGCGCCGACACGATCCCGCCGATGGCGGCCGCGGCGAGCAGCAGCCAGCCGGCCTTGACCGCGAGCCAGCGACGCCTGGTGACGCTTTGCGTCCACGCGTACTGGTTGGTGCCGGTCTCGAACTCGTGCGCCAGCAACGGCGCGCCGGCCAGGATGCCGAGCACGGCGGGCACGCCCAGCGTCATGATCACGAGGAACCCGATCGCGTGACTGCCGAGGAAGAGCGTGCTAGACGATAGGTTGCCGCAGGTGCGGGACGCGGTGCACACGCTCAGCGCGGAGTGCCACTGCGAAGCGGCCTGCACTCCGGTGACCACGATCAGGGCGGCGAACGCCGCGACCAGCGCGGCAGTGATCGCCGCCGCGGCCCGGTACTGTCGCCAGACGACCCAGCTCATCGCGATCACGCGTCCCTGCGGCGGACCGCGTAGAAGGTGATGGCGATCAGCGCGGCGGCCACCGCCAGGTAGATGCCGGTCTCGATGCCCTGGAACGCCCAGTAGCGGCTGATGGGCTGATAGCTGATGAACTGGCGGTAGCCCGCCTTCTGCAGGCATCCGTAGACGGCGTTCAGCGTGGCGTTGGAGGGGCCAGCCGGGCCGCTGGCGCTGGCCGGGATCAGCTGCCGGCAAGCGGCGGGCAGCGACGTGCTCGGGACCCCGTCGATCATCACGTTGCCGAGCGGCCCCGTCACGACCTGGCCGGCCTTGTTGAGAAGACCGCCCCCGACATTGATGGAACCCGCCGGGGTATTGAGGTTGGCCGCCACCCCGTAAAAGGCGGTAACCGGGGCCATGAAGTGCATCCGCAGGTCCTGGGAAACCCACAGCCGCATCCCGATGAACCCGCCGATCACGATCGCGATCGCCGGCAGGGTGCGGCGCAGCACGGCGCCCGCCGCGATGCCCAGCGCCGTGGCGAACACCGCGTAGGCGACGGGGACCAGGCCCTGCTGGTCGAAGTAGTTCGACTGGAACGCGTCGCCGAACGCGGCGTTGCGCGGGCCGGACCACCAGGTCACGAGCGCGGCGATCGCGCCGCCCCAGACGGCGGCGGCGAGCAGCAGCCAGCCGACCTTGACCGCGAGCCAGCGGGTGCGGGTGATGCTCTGCGCCCAGGCGAAGTCGCAGGTGCGGGCCTCGAACTCGTGCGCCACGAGCGGCGCGCCCACCAGCACACCGAACAGGGCCGGCGCCAGCAAGCTGAGGACGACGAAATCCCATCCGAGCGCGCTGCCAAGCGAAACGGCGCCCTGATGCAGGTTGCCGCACGTGCCGCTGGCGGTGCACGCGGCGAGTACCGCGTGCCACTGCGCGGCCAGCTGGAACCCGGTGACGAGCAGCACCGTGGCGAACACGGCGAGCACCAGCGCGGCGACCGCCGCCTGCACGCGGTACTGCCGCCAGGTGAGCCAGGTCATTGCTCTTCTCCAACCGCGGTGAGGTGGGCGTACGCCTCGGGCGCGTCGGCGCCCATGTACCCGAGCACCAGGTCTTCCAGGCTGATGTCCTCGGCCTCGTAGGCCGGGTCGATGACCGGGCCGCCCAGCCGGACGAGCAGCCGCGCCTGGCGCGGCGTGCGCACCGCGTGCACCACGTGGTGCGTCCGCTCGAGCGCGGTCGTGTCCTTGACCGGCCCGACGAGCATCGTGTGCTCGGCGAGCAGGTCGTCGACCTCGCCGCAGAGCTGGACGTGGGACGAGGACACCAGGATGAGGTGGTCGCTCACCCGCTCCAGGTCGGCGACCAGGTGCGACGACAGCATGACGGTGAGCTCGCCGCCGGCGTCCGCCACGGCCGCCGTCAGCGTGCCGAGGAAGTGCCGCCGCGCCAGCGGGTCCAGCGCCGCGACCGGCTCGTCGAGCAGCAGCACCCGCGGCCGCTTGGCCAGCGTCAGCGC
>NZ_JBARCR010000007.1:0-5015 GCF_049794275.1 Trebonia sp. | reverse complement strand
GCCTCGGACACTACGCTGTACCCAGGTTTACCGTGCGACAGCGTATGGAAGGTAGTGCCGCGGAAGTCGAGACTAGCGTGGAGACCGGGCAATACCTGAGCTCAGTCGCGCTCATGCATGACAGGGGATCGGACCAATCATGTCCAGACGTTTCGCCTACGCTATTGACAAGCGATATTTGCCGTTGTTGGTGCCCTTCGGGCTGCGAGGTTCAAAAGACGGCGTCACGCTCACGGACGAAGGCTCCCTCTCGGCGACTTTCGGTTTCTTCAAGATCAAGACGCCGCTGGCAAATGTCACTGAGGCGCACATCACGCGGAACTATCGCTGGTGGACCGCGTTCGGTGTTCGTGGATCCATGGTCGACGACGGCTTGAGTTTTGGAACGAACCACAACGCGGGGGTGTGCATCCATTTCGCGGAGAAGGTGCCATCGCCGCTTCGCCGAAGCGGCCACTCGGCGCTCACCGTAACCGTGGCGGACCTCGAGGGGTTGACCAGCGCCTTGGGGGCCGGGCGCGGCGAAGCATCCGGTGCCTCCTCGCCCTGAGCCGGCAGCTCGACGTCACGGCGGTGCGGTCATGCTGATCGTGGGCGGGACTGGCCAGTTCGGAGTCAGTCGGCGGCCCTCGCGCGGGCGCTGCTGCCCGCGCTGAGCACGGCCACCTGTACCCGCATCACGAAGCCTCCAACGAGGCAGCCCACGCCGCGTGCCGCGCCGTCACCGTCCTGGAACCGGAGGAAGTCGCCCAGGTCAAGGGCGCCGTCCGGAGAATGGCAGACGCACGCACGACACCAGCCACCTCGGAGTGCGCGGCCGCAGTCGAGCGGCGCGCGGCCATGATCCTTGCCGCCCTGGAGAAGGCCGCGCCGGCCAGGGCAGCCCGCCGCAGGCTCGCCTGCCTCTGGCGAGACCGAATCGGACGCGCTGCCGCCTCTGCAAGACGAGCCGTACATGCCCATCAGGGCGGAATGGAGCAGGGAAGACACGGTCCCGGGATCCTTCGACGACCTGGCACGCCGATCCGTGAATAGCTGGCCAGCCAAAGCTTTCCATCCGCGCCTACCGAGCCGAGTGTCGCCCAGGGAAACTGTCGCCCCTGCCTTCGGCTACCGCGAGGGCGTCCGATCCGGCTCTCGGAAATATAGTTAGCAACGCTAACTACCGTCAGGGTGTCCGGTTCCGGGGCGGGGGGCGCCGGCCTGTTCGGCGGCGTCCGGTCGGGGGCGGAGCGAGCCGGCGGCGGCGAAGGCGGTGAGGAACAGGGCGACGATGAGCCACAGGGCGTTGAGGAGGCCGGCGGACTGGGCGAGCACGCCGATGGCGGGTGGTCCGGCGAGGTTGGCGAAGTAGCCGATAGAGGCCACGACGCTGACCCGGGCGGCCGGATCGGGCCCGCTCTCCGCCGCCGCGGACATGCCGAGCGGGAAGCCCATCGAGACGCCGACCGCCCACAGCAGTACGCCAGCCAGGACGATCCAGCGATTCTGGGCCAGGATGAACAGCGCCACGCCGAGGACGCCGAGGGCGGTGGTGACCCGGATGGTGCGGACCCGGCCAAGACGGTCGACGATGGGCCCGCCGAAGATCCGGGTGAGCGCTTCGGCGGCGGCGAATGCAGTGACGAACAGCGCGGCGACCGCGGCGGCCTGCCCATGGCCGTTGTGCGCGGCCAGGGTCAGCCAGTTGCCCGCCGAGCCTTCGCCGAGCTCGACGCCGAGCATGACCACGCCGATGAGCAGCAGTCGCCCGTCCAGCCAGCCGCGCAGCCACTGGCGGAGCTTCGCGCCGCGATCTTGGTGCAGCTCCTGTGGCGGCGCACGGCGCCCGCCAGGAATCCCGGCCGCCGTCCCGAGGGCGGTCGCGGCGATGACGAGGGCCTCGGCGATGAACTGCGCGGCCGGAGAGACGCCCAGCGCCGCGCAGGCCGCGCCGATCCCCGCCCCGGCGGCGACCCCGATGGACCAGGCGGCGTGCATCATCGGCATGAGGGTGCGCCCCGCGGCTCGCTCGACGGCGGAGCCCTCCACGTTGATCAGCACGTCGAGAATGCCGATCCCCAGCCCGATGATCACGAAGACGGCCGCGACCAGCGGAACCGAGCCCAGCATGAGCGCCAGGCCCAAGGCAGTCATCGCGGCGGCGATGAGCAGGAGCGCTCCCGCCAGGGACCGGCGGCTGCCCAGCCAGTGCAGCACCGGGGTCGACGCGAGCAGCCCGAGGATGGCCCCGACGGTCACGCCCGCCAGCAGCAGCCCGATCGTGGCCGTCCCAGTACCCAGGGCCGCCTTGATGGCCGGCAGCCGCGGACCCCACGCCGAGACGGTGATCCCGCCCAGCCCGAACGCGGTCGTAACCGTCCATCGCCAGCGGACCAGCGTCGGGCGGCCGGTCCCGGCCATGGCTGCCGTCACCGGCACGCTCCCGTCGGCACCCGCCGAGCCGACGCTGGCCGGGCACCGCTTCCGTTCCGGCGGGCCGCTGACCGAGGATGTCGGCCTGACAACAACGACACGATCAGCCTCTCTGCAGAACCTTCCAGATCGCTCCGGCTGCCGGGCCGGGTCGCGCAGGAAACCATTCTCGCCGAGCCGGCGGCCCCGCAATACCCGCCAATGGTGGCCCGAGTCGTTGACTCCGCAGGCCACGAGATCGCTCGTCCTATTAGAACATGTGAGCTACTGCCTAGCCGGGCAGGCTGATGCCTGCAGGCCGGTCCGGCCCCGCCAGCTTCCCGGTCCTGGCTATCGCTGGCTGCCGCGAAGCGGATGATCGGCAAGAAGAACACCACCGCGGGATCTGCCGTGGGCCCGCAGCCAGATGCCAGCTGTTACGTCAGCAGGCCGGCGAGCGTGTCCTGCACGTTGGCGCCTTTCCACTGGCTGGTCACCAGCTTGGCGGGGTTGTCCTGGTCTCGGGAGAAAAGGTGCAGCCGGCCCTGGTGGCGGGCGAGCACCAGGTCAGTGCTGGCGTCGGCGGTCTCGGCTGACCCCTGTGCGGAGTAGTGCGTGAGGGTGATCAGCGCGGAACGCTCAGCTGAGGCGAGCACGCTGTCGGCGTCCATGTCCGGATCAGGATCTGCCTGTGACCCCTTGGGCAGCCACGCGGTGAGCTGCCTGAGGGATTCGTCGAGCTTGTACAGGCCGATCTGGTGGACGCCGAAAGTGTCGATGCGGTAGATCAGGCAGATCCGTTCAGGCTGCGGGAGCAGCAGTATCCGCCACGGCTCACCCGGACCTGTCCCGGTCGCGCGGACGTCCATGACCATCCGGGCCCGCTGCTGGAACGCCACCGCGATGCCGAGGTCGCCCCGTACTTGCACCTGCTCCCCTGGAGGGCCGGCCACGATGAGCTGGCGGGCCACCAGCGACCGGATGGCCTCGGTGAGCACCTCGTCCGATGGTCGGGCCTCCAGGAAGTCCACGACGGCGTCAACCGCCGTCAACTCGGCGATGGTATACGCCCCGAGCAGCACCGGACCGGTGCCGACCAGGTTCACCACGGCCGCGACGAGCCCTTCGGGCACGGACGCCTGGCTAGGGCCAGGTGCGGGCCCGCTTGTGTGAGTGTCAGTCATGCCATCCTCGCTCCTGCCCGCCATGCTTCCGCTGCCGACTCGGCGCGGAGCTCACCCAGGATCGCGGCGGTCCTGCGCACCGGCGTCTCGGCAACCCATACCTTGGAGCTGCCGAACAGGCCCCGCCCGGCCCGGCCGGACAGCGCCTGGCCAAGCTCATTCGCCGGGTCCGCCTGCCCGGGCGGCCGGAACCGGCCGGCCAGATCGCGCGACACCGCGGTGGTGTCGTCGGCGGCCGAGATCCGGCGCAGCGCCAAGGTCAGCGACTCCGCCACCGCCGGCGGCAGCGACATGGGGACAGCGAGGTCAGGCGACAGGTACATCGGCCGCCGCTCGGTCATGGCCGATAGGCCCCAGGGGCCGACGTTGCTGCGGGTCAGCCGGTACATCACGTAGTCCATGAGGTGCCGGATGTCGTTCAAGCTGGGCAGCTTGCGCTTGCCGAAGGCCGCCGGGGTCTTCTCCAGCTGTACCCAGGTGCCTTGTGCCGTCCGCCCGTGCAGCTTCTCCCTGACCACCTGGCCGCGCATCCCGATGTCGGGGTAGCGCGCCTTATCGATGTCATGGTGATGGCTGGAGATACGCAAATGGCTGACGTTAGTGAACCGCCAGTCCTCGTACAACCGCGGGTCGTCGATCAGCACATGGCCGCCGCACAGCACATCGTGCAGCTGCGACACCTGCAGCCCGTTCCGCTCCAGATCGGAAATGATCGCCGCTTCCTCTGGGCTGAGGTGCTCAGCGGCGGCCAGCAGCCCCTTACGGTATGCGCCTTCCCGGGCCGTAATCTCGATCATCAGCCGCACCCTGGCCCGCACCACCTCGGTCTGCCCGGTGCTCAGCGCACCTGACACCGGCCCGCCGGGGCGCTCAGCAGGCGCGATACCCGTGACCACAGGCTTACGGCGCACGCTCCCAGTAAAACACAGCCGTCACGGATCAAGCCGTTGCCCCCTACGTACGGTGAGCGCTCCGGCCGAACCGCCCGTCACGGGTAGGTCCGACGACGCAAAGGACAGTAGCGCCGCGCGGACCGGTGGCTTGCGGCCCGGCGCCACCGGGTCGAGACGCTGGCAGAATGCCGCGGCCTTTCCGCTTGGAGAGCACCGTCCCGACGCAGCCTGCCCGGCGGACCCGGCTGAGGCCTGCACTGGCCGGCCAGAGCACAAACCCGACAGCGGCCACGTCCCCAACGCCATGGGCACGTGGCCGACGGAGCCATGACACAGCCGCCGCGCGGTCATTTTTGGCGCGGACCGATCTAGTCACTGCGATGCCGCGGACGCAGGCTGGGTACATGGACAAGCTGTGTACCTCGCCTGCCGACGCAATCAGCGACTTGCCCGACGGAGCGTCGATCGCCGTCTCCGGCTTCGGCCCGAGTGCCGGCGCACCTTTCAGCCTGCTCGCCGCGCTGGACGAGCGCGGCACGAGGGA
>NZ_JBARCR010000006.1:0-3768 GCF_049794275.1 Trebonia sp. | reverse complement strand
GCGCACCCGCCGGCAGCCCGGTGCGCGGCGCGAGGTCCGCCCGCCGGTCCAGGTACCCGGTGACCACCGCGACGCCGCCGAGCCCCTCGGCGTCCAGCCGCTGGGCGACCTCGTGGGTCGCCGCGATCGACGCCTCCACGAACGACGCCCGCAGCGCGAGGTCCTCCACGGGATACCCGGTGAGGAACATCTCGGGGAACACCACGACCCGCGCCCCGCGCGCCGCCGCGCGCCGCGTCCACTCCACGACCAGCTCGGCGTTCCCGGTCAGGTCCCCGACGGTAGCGTTCAGTTGAGCGAGGGCGATCCGCATGTTAGCCACGCTTCCAGCTTAGGCGGGCTCACCCAGGCGCGCGGTAACCGTGCTGGACGAGGATTTGAGCACCAGCGGCGTACTGGGCGGGGTCGTCGGGCACGGCCGTCCCCAGCCCGTCCACGTACCGGTTGTACATGCAGAACGCCGCCGCGATCAGCACGGTGTCATGGATCTCCACGTCGGTGGCGCCCGCGGCGCGCGCCTTCGCCACGACGTCGGCCGACACCAGCCGCCCGTCCACCCGGACCAGGTCGGCGATGTCGAGCAGCGCCCTGAGCTTGGCGGAAACGGGAGCGGTGCCGGGGTCGGCCAGCACCTGCCCGACCAGGCCCGCGCCGCCGGGCAACTGCGCCGCGGCGGTCGCCGCGTGCGAATTCGAGCAGTACTCGCACTCATTGCGCCGCGACACATAGGCGGCGATCAGCTCGCGCTCGCCCCGCGTCAGCGTGCTGTCGCCGCGCAGCAGGACCTCGGCGAGCTCGCCGAGCGGCCCGGCGGTCTCCGGCCGGTAAGCGAGCAGCCCGAGAATCCCCGGAATATCATTTCCAAGCTCAATATGTGCCACAGCCTCAGCGTCTCACTAGTCGGCCACCCGGTCGAATCCTCCATCTTCGTATCACTTCCGGCCCTAAAAAACAGACAAAAAGGACGAGAAAAGGGCCGAATCTGATACGAAGACGAAAAGTGATACGAAGTTGCGGCCTGACGGCGCGTTCCCGCCGCGGCGCGGGAACCGCCGCAAGACCGTGACCCGGGGCGTATCGTCTTTGCAGTGGGTTATGCGATATGACGGGATGCATGCGAATGCGACCCTTTGTGCGGCGTCTGGACGTGTAGGCGGGACACGGTGACCTGGAAAGCCCGGCAGGCCTGGGACGCGCGGAAAGCATGGTGGCTTGAGACGGCCACGGCGGTCGCTGTGGTCGTGGTCGTCATTGTCTGCGTTACGAACGTGTGGACGGCGCCGCTGCTGCTCACGCCCTTGCTCGCGGTCCCGCCCGCGCTGGCCGGCGTCGGCGCGCGCAGTCTCCTGCGGCCGCTCGTCTACGGCGCGGTCAGCCTGGTCGCGGCCATCGTCATCGCGCTCACCGCCAGCGGTGACACCCACGAGGTACCGGTGGCGACGATCGTGGCGGTCGTCGTGATGACCGCCATCAGCGCCGCCGCGACTGCCTTCAGCGGCGGCCAGACCGAGCAGTTCGCCAACGTCATCTCGGTCGCGGAGACCGCCCAGCGGGCGGTGCTCAAGCCGCTGCCCGGCCAGCTCGGCCCGATCGAGCTCGGCGTGATCTACCTCGCCGCCGCCGCGGACGCGAAGGTCGGCGGCGACCTGTACGACGTCACCGCGACGGAGCACGGCATCCGGCTGATCATCGGCGACGTGCGCGGCAAGGGACTGGGCGCGGTGGAAGTCGCCTCCGACGTCCTCGGCATGTACCGCGAGGTAGCGCACGACGTGCACACCCTGGGGGAGCTGGCCCGCAGGCTGGACGCGGGGCTGTCGCGCCGCTGGGGCGAGCATGAGGAGTTCGTCACCGCGCTGTTCGTCGAGATCGATCCCGAGGTCGGCCGGCTCAGCATGTTCAACTGCGGGCACCCGCCGCCCATCCTGATCTCGGCGGACGGCGTCACCGTGCTGGAAGTGCCCGCCCCCGCGCCGCCGCTCGGCCTGCTGACCCTTGGCGACAGCTCAGGCGCCGCCATGACCCTCGCCTTCAAGCCGAGCGATCAGCTGCTCCTCTACACCGACGGCGTCACCGAGGCACGGGACCGGCGGCGCAGCTTCTACCCGCTCGATGAGCGGCTGCACGTACTGCAGGCCAAGGCCAAGGCGAAGGACAACGGCACCGGCCTTGACCTCCTCGAGGCGGTCCGGGACGACCTGATGCGGCACTCGGGCGCGCCCCTCGAGGACGACGCCGCCCTGTTGCTCGTCCGCGCCCCCGCGGTGTGGCCGAGCCCGGCCGCCGCACGCCGACAGGACCCTACGGGGTCACGGCCGTAGCGCTCCTGCCTTGACGCTCCTGCCTTGACGACCGCGCGACGATCACCGGAACGTAACCGGGCGGAAACGCCTGCCCGGTATTTCCGCTGGTAGCGTGACCCGACCATCCGCCGGTGAACTGTTCGCGAGAAACGTCTAAGGTGATAGCCGTGGATAGGCAGGAAGAATTCGTGCTGCGCACGCTCGAAGAGCGGGATATTCGTTTCGTCCGGCTCTGGTTCACCGACGTGCTCGGCTCGCTCAAGTCCGTCGCCGTCGCGCCGGCCGAACTCGAGGGCGCGTTCGCCGACGGCATCGGCTTCGACGGGTCCGCGATCGAGGGTTTCGCCCGGGTGCACGAGGCGGACATGATCGCCAGGCCCGACCCGTCGACGTTCCAGCTGCTCCCGTGGCGGGGTGAGTACCCAGGTGTGGCCAGGATGTTCTGCGACATCCTGATGCCGGACGGCTCGCCGTCCTACGCCGACCCCCGCTGGGTGCTCAAGCGCAACCTCAGCAAGGCGTCGGAGATGGGCTTCACCTTCTACACGCACCCGGAGATCGAGTTCTTCCTGCTGCGCGACAAGCCCGATCCTGGCGTCGTCCCGGTGCCGATCGATTCCGGCGGCTACTACGACCACACCCCGCACAGCATCGCGCACGACTTCCGCCGTACCTCGATCACGATGCTCGAGGCGATGGGCATCTCGGTGGAGTACAGCCACCACGAGGGCGCGCCCGGCCAGCAGGAGATCGACCTGCGCTATGCCGACGCGCTGACCACGGCGGACAACATCATGAGCTTCCGCCTGGTGATGAAGGAAGTCGCGATCGAGCAGGGCGTCTGGGCCACGTTCATGCCCAAGCCCTTCACCGAGCACCCCGGCTCCGGCATGCACACCCACGTTTCCCTGTTCGAGGGCGATCAGAACGCCTTCTACGAGGCAGGCGCCGAGTACCAGCTCTCGAAGACGGCCCGCGCGTTCATCGCCGGCCTGCTCAGGCACGCCCCGGAGATCACCGCGGTGTGCAACCAGTGGGTGAACTCCTACAAGCGGCTGTGGGGCGGCGCGGAGGCGACCGCCGGCGCCGGGGGAGAGGCGCCCGCCTACGTCTGCTGGGGCCACAACAACCGCTCCGCGCTGGTCCGCGTCCCCATGTACAAGCCGCAGAAGGGCAACTCGACCCGCGTCGAGTTCCGCTCGGTGGACGCGGCGTGCAACCCGTACCTGGCGTTCGCGGTCATCCTCGCCGCGGGCCTGAAGGGCATCGAGCAGGACTACGAGCTCCCGCCCGGCGCCGAGGACGACGTGTGGGCCCTGACCAGCGCCGAGCGCCGCGCCATGGGCATCAAGCCCCTCCCGGCCGACCTCAACGAGGCCATCAAGGTCATGGAGAACAGCGAGCTGGTCGCCGAGACCCTGGGCGAGCACGTCTTCGACTTCTTCCTGCGCAACAAGCGCGAAGA
>NZ_JBARCR010000005.1:0-2420 GCF_049794275.1 Trebonia sp. | reverse complement strand
ACCATAGAGTGCGGTCGATGGGCCATCGACCGCCTTTGGCCAGTGGCCAGGCCGGCCGGGCGGGCTAGTCGAAGTTGTTCTTACGGCCTTCGCGGACGTAGTCGACTGTCGAGCGGATGTGGCCTTCGCCGTGGACGGCCTTTTTCTTCGCTATGTGGCCGAACATCTGGATGCCGAACCCGCCGTCCAGGTCGTTCACGATCCGCTGCTTCCACGGCCGCCTGACGATCTGCGTGGTCAGCCGCCGGGTGGTCCGCGGCTGGGTCATGATGTGGTCGGCGATCGCGTACGCCCGCGCGATCAGCTGATCGCGCGGGACCACCTCGTTGACCATGCCCCACTCCAGCGCCTTCTCTGCTGTGATCGCCTCGCCGGTGAGCAGGGCGTACGCGGCGCGCTTGACGCCGAGCAGCTCCTGGAAGCAGTTGTGGATGCCGTCGGCGGGTACCGAGCCGATGTCGTAGTGCAGGTCGAAGACCGTCGCGCCTTCGGCGGCCAGCGAGATGTCGCACATGAGCACGATCTCGGTGTGGAAGCCCGGGCCGTTCAGCAGCCCGATGGTGGGGATCTCCAGGTCGTTGACCAGCGCCGAGACGTTGATCCTGCCGTCCTTGTACGCGTACTCGTAGGCCCAGTACTCGAGGTCTTCCTCTTCGAGGGCGAAGCCCTCGGGGTCGGAGCCCATCATGAACTCGTCACCGGACCCGGTCAGGATGAGGATCTCGTTCCGCGGGTCCGCGCCCACGACCTTGAGCATCTGGCCGAGCGCCCGGTGATTCTGCACGGACAGCTGGATCGGGCCGCCGAGCGTGTGCGCCTCCACGAACAGCACGCCGTCCCCGCGGCGGGTCATCGTGAAGAAATCCTTGAACCGCTCGCTGTACTCCTCGAACCTGGGCGTTGGCACGAACTCCTGTAGCGACATCGGCGCTCCTCCGCGACGGGCGACAAACGATTGCAGACAGGATCCTAGTCGTCAGGGTCCTGGTTAGATTTTTGATCTTTCCCCGAACGAGCGGGACTGACTCGCCAACCGTCATCTTGCTACTGTCGCGGTTGTGAACCTAGTCGCCGGTGTCGATTCCTCCACCCAGTCCACGAAGGTGCTGCTCTGCCGGGCCGACGACGGCAGCGTCGTCGCGGAGGCTGCCGCGCCGCACCCCGACGGCACAGAATGCCACCCGGACCGCTGGTGGGAGGCGCTGACCGCGGCCGGGCGGGACCTGCTAGAGCGAGCCGACGCGGTGGGGGTGGCGGCGCAGCAGCACGGGATGGTCGTGCTCGACGACGGCGGCGAGGTGATCAGGCCCGCCATGCTGTGGAACAACGTGAAGTCCGCGCCGCAGGCGCGGGCCCTGGTCGACGAGCTCGGCGGGCCCGCCGAGTGGGCCGCGCGGACCGGCAGCGTGCCCACGATGTCGTTCACCGTCACCAAGCTGCGCTGGCTCGCGGAGAACGAGCCGGACAACGCGCGCCGGGTGCGCCGCGTGCTGCTGCCGCACGACTGGCTGACCTGGCGGCTCGCCGGCGGGGGACCCGCTCCCGCCGGTGACCCGGCGCTCGAGCCGACCACCGACCGCGGGGACGCCTCGGGCACCGGCTACTTCTCCCCCGCGGACGGACGGTGGCTGCCCGACCTCGCGGCCACCGCGCTCGGGCATCCCGTCGAGCTGCCGCGGGTCGCCGGGCCCGCCGAGGTCGTCGGGGAGACCTCGTGGGGCGCGGCGCTCTCCGCGGGCACCGGGGACAACATGGGCGCGGCGCTGGGGCTGCTGCTGCGCGACGACGACGTGGTGGTGTCGATCGGCACCTCCGGGGTCGCCTACGCGGTGACGGCTAAGCCGGCCGCCGACCCGACCGGGCTTGTCGCCGGCTTCGCCGACGCGACAGGGAAGTTCCTGCCGCTGGTCGCCACTGTGAACGCGGCGCGGGTGCTCGACGTCACCGCGCGGCTGCTCGGGGTCGACGCGGCGGGGTTCTCCGCGCTGGCGCTGGCCGCCTCGCCAGGGGCGGACGGGCTGACGCTGCTGCCGTACCTGGACGGCGAGCGGTCGCCGAACCGGCCGTCCGCGAACGGGGTGCTGCGGGGACTGACCTCGGCTAACACGACGCCGTCGAATCTCGCGCGTGCCGCCGTCGAAGCGGTGCTCTGCTCGCTGGCTGACGCGATCGACTACCTGCGGGCGTGCGGGATCACGCCGGGGCGGGTGGTGCTGATCGGCGGCGCGGCGCGGTCCGCGGCGGTGCGGGCGCTGGCGCCAGGAGTGTTCGGGATGCCGGTGACGGTGCCCGAGCCCGCCGAGTACGTGGCGCTCGGTGCCGCGCGGCAGGCGGCATGGGCGCTGGCCGCGTCATCGTCCGCTGGTGGTAGCCCAGGTGCGCTGCCCGACTGGCCGGCCCGGGCGGCGGAGACGTACGAG
>NZ_JBARCR010000004.1:0-2108 GCF_049794275.1 Trebonia sp. | reverse complement strand
CGGAGCGTCGTACGTCTCGGCGCCGATCGTGAACCGGGCCGTCCCCGACACCACGTAGAAGCCCTCGTCGTGCCGGGCATGCCGGTGCTGCGGCGGGCCCGCGGACCTGGGCGCGACGGTGATCTCGCCGATGCCGAGCCGGTGACCGGTGGTGCTGCCGTCCTCGATGATCCGCACGGTGGCGGGGCCGAGCCTGATGACGTCGCCGCCGCCGGGGCCGACGATCGATTCCTTGGCCATGGAGCTCTCCCTAGCAAGGTCATTTATGAGAGTTAACTCTCACGACGATAGCTTGCTATCGCAATTGATGCAAGTACACTCTCATGAAGAGAGAGCACCTCCATAAAGGAGCGGGCATGACGACGGTTGCTGATAACAGCAAGAAGCCGCCCGGCGAGGCCGGCCGGGCGAGGCAGAAGGAGCGCACGCGGCGGGCCATCGTCGACGCGGCCCGCGAGCTCACCCGCTCCGGCGCCGAGGTGACCATGCCGCGCGTCGCCGAACGGGCCATGGTCTCCGAGGCCACCATGTACCGCTACTTTCCCGACCTGATCTCCCTGATCCAGGAGACTCTCGCCGGGCTGTGGCCGGACCCGGCGGCGGCGCTCGCCCCCGTCGAGGCGTCGCGGGATCCGGCGGAGCGGGTGGCCTTCGCCTGCGAGTTCCTGCTCCGCGGCGTGCACGCGTACCAGGGCTCGGTGCGCGCGGCGATCGCCCACACGATCACTGAGCCCGCCGCGGCGGGCAAGCGCCCCGGCCTGCGGTTCGGCCTCATCGACCACGCCCTCGCGCCGTTCGCGGCAAGCCTCGCGCCCGCCGCGATGACACGGCTCAGGCTGGACCTGGCCGTCGTGGTCAGCGCCGAGGCGTTCTTCACCCTCACCGACCTGTGCGGCCTCGAGCCGGACGACGCGATAGCGAGCGCCGTCCGCACCGCGACGACTCTCACCAGGGTCGCCTTCGATTTATATCCGGAACGGGCCCGTCTCTCCGCCCCCGGCCTATGACAGCTTGATCGGCGCGACGCCCGGCGGCGTGAACCCGAACACCTGCCCGTAGAACGCCAGCTCCGCCTCCAGGGAGGCGATGTTCGTCTCCGCCTTGCGGAACCCGTGCGACTCGCCCTCGAACGCGATGTAGGCGTACGGGATGCCGTGCGCGGCCAGGTCACGGGCGATCGCCTCGGACTGCGACGGCGGCACGATCGGGTCGTCGAGCCCCTGCAGCAGCAGCACCGGGCAGGTCAGCGGCGTCACGTGCCCGACGGGCGCCCGCTCTTCGTACAGCGCGTCCGCCGCGGGCAGCGGCCCGATCAGCCCGTCCAGGTACCGGGACTCGAAATCGTGCGTGTCCGTCACGAACGGCCGCAGGTCCGACACGCCGAAGTACGACGTCGCCGCGGAGAACACCGCCTCGGGCGCGTCCCGCAGCCCGCTGGTCACCGCGGCCAGCGCCGTCCAGCCGCCCGCGGAACCGCCCCGGATGCCGAGCCTGGCGCGGTCCGCGTCGCCCGACTCCGCGAGCGCCAGCGCCGCGTGCATCGCGTCGGCCACGTCCACCACGCCCCACTCGCCGCGCAGCCGCTCCCGGTACGCCCGCCCGTACCCGGTGGAACCGCCGTAGTTCACGTCGATCACCCCGATGCCCCGGCTGGTGAAGAACGCCTTCTCCAGGCTGAGCACCGGCACCGAGTTCGCGGTCGGGCCGCCGTGCACATGCACGATGAACGGCGGGAGTTCCCCGGCCGGCCCGGCCACCTCCGGGTTGGCGGGAGGGTAGACCAGGGCATGGACCACGGGCCCGTTCTGGCCAGCGGAAAGCTGTACCGGGCGCGCGTCGGGCAGGTAGCCGGGGTCGGGTGCGTCGACCGCCGGCTGCCTGATGGTCTCGACCGCGCCGCCGGGGGAGACCCGCAGCACCGACCAGGGGGTGCGCGGGCCGGCGGCCACGAGCACGATCGCCTCGCCGGAGACGGCGAGCTGCACCTGCGCCGTCCGGTAGCCGGGCAGGTCGACGTCGGCCAGCTCGCCAGACACCGGGTCGAGGACGGCGAGGCGCAGCTTGCCGAGGCCGTGCAGGACCGCGAGCCGCCCGTCGCCGAGCAGCTC
>NZ_JBARCR010000003.1:0-9086 GCF_049794275.1 Trebonia sp. | reverse complement strand
TGACCTTGGTTCTGCACGTTGTCCTCCTACCCGTGGCCAGGCGGTGAAACGTGCCGGGCCGACGTGCCGGGAGCGCGAGCTAGGTGTTGGGTTCCGCCTTGCTGACCTCGGCGAGCGGCGAGTGATCCTCGGTGCCGGAGGCGGCGAGGTCGCCCATCGACACGATGCCGACGATCTGGCCGTCGTCGATGACCGGAAGCCTGCGGACGGCGTTCTCCCCCATCAGCCGCTGGGCCTCGGCCACGCCGGCGTCCGCGTCCACGCCGACCAGCTTGGCGCTGCACACCGGTCCAACGGGAGAGTCGGGCCCGGCGCCCTCGGCCAGGCCGCGGACCACCAGGTCCCTGTCCGTCACCACGCCACTGAGCGAGTCGCCGTTGACCACCAAGACGGCGCCGACGCCTGCGTCACGCATGACGCGGGCCGTCTCCGCGAGCGTCTGGTCGTAGTAGACGCCGACCGGATCGGGGGTCATGATGTCGCGGATCTTCTTGTCCATGATGTCTCTTTCCCTCCAGGTCCGTTCTTCCTGACTCCGCTACCGGCCCCCGGCCCGCCTAAACGCCTGATCCCCCGCAGCCGGGGCTCCGGGGGATCAGGCGCGCGGGGGACGATCGCGGTCAGCGCCGCAGCAGCCGGCGGCGGCGCCGGTAGTGGAGCCGCGAGCGGGGGTGGCTCACGGCACTGATCAGCACCGCGGCGACGATCAGCGAGACGATGAACGTGATGATCGCGTGGCCCGCGCCGAGCAGCGCGTAGGTGACCACGCCGCCCACCAGAGCGCCCACGATGCCGATGAGCACCGTCAGGATGATGCCGATACGCTGCCGTCCAGGGACGAGCAGGTGCGCCACCGCGCCGATCACCAACCCGATGATCAGCCAGGTGATGATGGTCAGGAATGTCATGGCAGCCTTTCCCTTCGAGGGACTGCCTCCCGATTACCCCCAGCAAACCGGTCTATTCCGCCAGAATCCTGGAACCTTACACGGGCCATTCGGCGGGCAGCGGCGGCACGGCGTTCGCCCGCGCCACACCTGCGTAGAAGCCGGCGCTGGCCTTAGGGGTCCTGTTCTGGGTCGCGAAGTCGACGTAGACGATGCCGAACCGCTTCTGGTAGCCCCACGCCCACTCGAAGTTGTCCAGCAGCGACCACACGAAGTACCCGGCCAGGTTCGCGCCGTCGTTGACCGCGCGGGCGGCGGCGCGCAGGTGCTGGTGCAGGTACTTGATCCGCTCCAGGTCGTTCACGACGCCGTCGGTGCCGAAGTAGTCCTCGGCACCGCAGCCGTTCTCCGTGATGTACAACGGCAGGCCAGGGGCGTCTTTCGATAGCCGCAGCAGCAGCTCGTACAGGCCCTCGGGGTCGATGAGCCAGCCCATGTTGGTGTGCTCTAGTTCCGCGGGATCGAACTGGACGACGCCGTCGAGGCCGGGCAGCGCGGGCGCCTCGCCGAGCAGCAGCCTGGCCGGGTCGCCGCGGCGCAGGTGGACGGGCCGGTAGTAATTCACGCCAAGAAAGTCCAGCGGGGCGCTGATGGCCGCCAGGTCGCCATCGCGTATGAGGCCGGCCGGCGGCAGCACCTCGGGGAGGGCGTGCGCGGGGTACCGGCCGTACAGCAGCGGGTCGAGGAACAGGCCGTTGAAGGAGGCGTCGGTGACGCGGGCGGCGTGCTGCAGGTCCTCGGGGGCGTCGGAGTCCAGCCGCACGGGGGTCAGGCTGAGGGTGATGCCCACCTCCGTCCCTGCCGGGGTGACGGCGCGCAGCGCGCCGGCGGCCAGCCCGTGCCCGAGCAGCAAGTGGTGGGTGACGGCGGCGGCGACTGCGTCATCGGTCAGGCCAGGGGCGTGCACGCCGATCCGGTGCCCGTTGTGGGCGACGACGTGCGGCTCGTTCAGCGTGACCCACGTCGGCACCCGGTCGCCAAGCGCCTCGCCGACGACGGACACGTACTCGGCGAACCGCAGCGCGGTGTCGCGGCTGGCCCAGCCGCCCTTGTCCTGCAGGGCCTGCGGGGTGTCCCAGTGGAAAAGCGTCACGCTGGGCCGGATCCCGCGCTCGGCCAGCGCGTCAAGGAGCCGCTTGTAGTAGTCGAGGCCGGCCTGGTTGACCGCGCCCTTGCCGCCCTCGCCTGAGGGGAGGATCCGGGGCCAGGAGATGGAGAACCGGTAGGCCGACAGGCCAAGCGACTTGATCAGGTCCGCGTCCTCGACGTAGCGGTGGTAGGAGTCACAGGCGATGTCGCCGGTGTCGCCGCCGCGCACCTTCCCCGGGGTGTGGCTGAAGGTGTCCCACACCGACGGGCCCCGCCCGCCGGCGGTCGCCGCGCCCTCGATCTGGTAGGCGGCCGTCGCCGCGCCCCAGGTGAAGCCGGCGGGAAACGGAAGATCCTCGCCGGACGACGTAATGGCATCAGTCATGTAACTCCTCCTTGACGTGAACCCTGGCGGGGTTTAGCGTAAGCGCTTACACGGCAGGTTGTAAACGCTTACATATCCGATAGGTTACTAAGTGGTAACGCTGTATGACGTTGCTCGGCACGCGGGCGTCTCCATCGCCACGGTGTCGCGGGTGCTGCACGGGCAGGGGCCCGTGCGAGACAACACCCGCGCCCGGGTGCGTTCGGCGATCGATGAGCTCGGCTACGTCCCGGACGGGGCGGCCCAGAGCCTTGCCCGCAATCGCAAGGACGTCATCGGCCTTGTCGCGGTGGAGCACATGGGCCTGAAACCCGACCAGTATGACATCGAGTCGATGAGCCTGCTGTTCTACGACGCGGTGATCCGCGGCGTCGAGCTGCGGATCCGCGAGAAGAACTGGGCCCTGCTGATCAACTTCCTGCGCGAGGAGGACATGCCGCTGGCCATGGCGCAGCAGGAGGAGTCGGTGCAATCCCGGCTGCTGGCCCTGTCGGGCAAGGTTGACGGCCTGCTCATTGGTGAGGGCATCCTGGCTCCGCAGACGCTGGCCAAGCTGGCCAGGCGGCTACCGCTAGTGGTCGTGGCCGGCGACACCGCGCAGCGGGCGGTGGACGTCGTGTCGGCGGACAACTGGTCCGGCGCGCACGCGCTCGTGGAGCACCTGGTCGTCGATCACGGCAGGCGCCGCTTGTTCCACATCGGCGGCCCGGCGACCGCGCCGGACGCCACGGAGCGGCGGCTGGCCATGGCGGCGGTCATCGAGGCCAACCCAGGGACCACGCTGACGGGCAGCTTCACCGGGCTGTTCAGCGTCATGTCCGGCCGGGAGGGCACCCTGGCGATGCTGGCGGCCGGCGGAGAGCTGCCCGACGCGCTCGTCTGCGCGAACGACCAGATGGCGATCGGCGCCCTGCGCACGCTAGCGGAACGCGGCATCCGGGTGCCTGACGACATCGCGGTGGTCGGCTTCGACGACATCTTCCCCGCCAGCCTGTGCGACCCGCCGCTGACCACCGTTCATCAACCCATCCGCAAGCTTGCTGAGGTAGCCTGCGACCGCCTCGCCGAGCGGATCAATGACCCGACGCTGCGGCCCAAGCAGGTGTTGCTGCCGACCGAGCTTGTGCTTCGGTCGAGTTGCGGTTGCCCGCCGGGCACCATGGAGCGCTGGGAAGTCAGGCATATCGCCCGGCGCAAGCCGGCGGGCGCGCCAAAGTCCAGCCGGCCCCTGGCGGGCACCGCAGCTGTGGCCGCCGAGCCACTGACAGCAGAAAGGTAGGTGGAAGGGCGTATGCGGTTCCTCCTCCGCCGCCTGGGCTTCTACCTGATCGCGTTCTGGGTAGCCATCACCCTCAATTTCTTCATCCCGCGCGCCATGCCAGGCGACGCCGTCGACGCGGTCCTGGCGAAGTTCCCCCAGCTGCTGCCGCCGGCCAGGAAAGCGCTGGAGGCGACGCTGGGGACCGGCAACCAGGGATCTGTGTGGAGCCAGTACCTGACTTATCTCAATAACGTCTTCCACCTTGACTTCGGCGCCAGCCTCAGCAACTACCCGACGCCCGTGACCACCATCGTGGCGAACGGGGTCTACTGGACGATCGGCCTCGTCGGCGTCGCCACGGTTATCGCGTTCGTCGTCGGCACCGGGCTCGGCATCCTGGCCGCCTGGCGGGCCGGCGGGCGGCTCGACCATGCGCTGCCGGGCATGATGTTCCTGCAGGCCACCCCGTACTTCTTCCTGGCCCTGCTGCTGATCCAGGTGTTCGGCATCACGTTCCACGTGTTCCCGGTCGCCGGGGCCTACGACGGGATCAACTACACGCCGGGCTGGACCTGGCCCTACATCGCCAACGTGGCGGACCACGCGTTCTTGCCAGCCCTCACGATCGTGGTGACCTCGGTGGCCGGCTGGATGCTGCAGATGCGCAACGTGATGGTGACCACGACCGGCGAGGACTACGTGGTGGCCGCCCAGGCCAAGGGCCTGTCCGACCGCCGGGTCGTCCTCACCTACGCGGCGCGCAACGCGCTGCTCCCGCAGTTGCAGGGCTTCGGCCTCGCGATCGGGTTCGTCATCTCCGGCGCCCTCGTCATGGAGATTGTGTTCAGCTACCCGGGGATCGGCTACCTGCTGCTCAACGCGGCCGCCAGCAAGGACACCCCGCTGATGCAGGCCATCTTCCTGCTGATCACGGTCGCCGTGCTGGTCGCGAACCTGCTCGTCGACATCGTCCTCGTGTTCATCGATCCGCGGGTACGGGCGAGGGAGGTGTCCCGATGAAAGCACTGGCCCGCCTGTGGCGGCGGTTGCCCGGCACGGCAAAAGCCGGCGTCATCATGCTCGGCGTGTTCCTTCTCATCGCCATCATCGGTCCCGAAGTGACCCCGTACAATCCCAGCGTCACCACCCCGCTGCAGGCGGTCGCGCCGTCCGGGGCGCACCTGTTCGGCACCACGCAAACCGGTCAGGACGTGCTATCGCAGTTCCTGATCGGGGTCCGGCTGACGCTCGAGCTGGCCTTCTGGGTCGGCCTGATAGCGACCGCGCTAGCGGTGATCATCGGCGTGACCGCCGCGTATGTCGGCGGGCTCGTGGATGAGCTCCTGTCCCTGCTGACCAACGTGTTCCTGGTCATCCCCGCGCTGCCGCTGCTGATCGTGCTGCTCGGCTTCCTGAACGGCACGAGCGCGGGACAGGGGCAGCTCCCTGTGATCTTCGTGCTCAGCCTCCTCGGCTGGCCGTGGGGCGCCCGGGTGGTCCGGGCGCAGGCGCTGTCCATCAGGAGCCGCGACTTCATCGCCGCCACCCGCGAGACCGGCGAGCGGAGCTGGCGCATCATCGGCTTCGACGTCATTCCGAACATGGTCAGCCTCATCGCCGCGAGCTTCGTCAACACGGTGCTCTACGCGGTCGGCGCCTCGGTCGCGCTGGCCTTCATCGGCCTCACCGACCCGAACCAATGGTCGCTGGGCACGATGCTGTACTGGGCACAGCTGGGCAACGCCCTCCAGATCGGCGCGTGGTGGTGGTACGTGCCGCCGGGCCTGGCGGTCGCCCTCCTCGGCACCGCGCTGGTGCTGCTCAACACCGGCATCGACGAGCTGAGCAACCCCCGGCTTCGGGACGCCCGCAGCGCGACCAAGATCGCCAACCGCCGGGTGTGGCCGACCGACCCGACACCGGTCCTCGGCGCGCTGAACGGCCACGGCGGCAGCCTGGCCGGCCTCGCCCGTTCGTTCAGCCGCAAGTCGCTGATCGACGAGCCCGCGGTCGGCGCCGGGAACGCGGAGAAGACAGGTGAGCTCAGATGAGTCCCGTCCTGGACATCAAGGACCTGTCCATCGCCTACCAGACTCCGGGCGGTGATGTGCGGGCGGCCTCCCACGTGAACCTCACGATCAACAAGGGCGAGGTCGTGGGCCTGTGCGGGGAGAGCGGCTCAGGCAAGTCGACCCTCGCCTACGGCGCGTGCCGGCTGCTGCGCCCGCCCGCGGTGATCACCAGCGGCAGCGTGCTGTACTCCGGCGCGCGTACCGGCACGGCCGTGCCGGTGGACATCCTGCGACTGCCGCACGACGACCTGCGCGCGATCCGCTGGCGCGACGTCGCGATCGTGTTCCAGAGCGCGATGAACGCGCTCAACCCGGTGCTGCGGGTCCGCGACCAGATCCTCGACGGCATGGAGGCGCACCTGCGGCTGCGGAAGGACGAGGCGCACGAGAAGGCCGCCAGGCTGCTCGACCTCGTCGGCATCCCGCGGGAGCGGCTGCGCAGCTATCCGCACGAGCTGTCGGGCGGCATGCGGCAGCGGGTCATGATCGCGATGGCGCTGGCCGCCGACCCCGAGGTCGTCATCATGGACGAGCCGACCACCGCGCTCGACGTGGTGGTGCAACGCGACATCCTGGCCCAGATCGTCGAGCTCAAGGACACGCTCGGCTTCTCGGTCCTGTTCATCACCCATGACATGTCGCTGCTGCTCGAGCTGTGCGACCGGATCGCGGTCATGTACGCGGGCCGGATCGTGGAGCTCGGCAGCGCGGCCGACCTCCAGAACGCCGCCGCGCACCCGTACACCCAGGGGCTGCTGCGGTCGTTCCCGTCGCTGCACGGCGCCCGCCGCGAGCTGACCGGGATCCCCGGGAGCCCGCCGGACCTGCGCGACCCGCCGCAAGGCTGCCCGTTCATCCCGCGCTGCGGCTTCGCCCAGCCTGGCTGCGCGCAGGTGGACATGTCGCTGATCCCCGTGCGCGGCGGCCGCAGCCCGCTGCACGTGACGGCCTGCCCGTTCGTCACCCATGAGGGCGCCGTCAACGCGGCCCCCGAACAGGAGACAACGGCTCCGGAAGGAGCGCTGTCATGACCCAGGACGCGGCAATCACCCTGACCTCGGCCGCCGCCGGCAATGGCCCGCTCGCCCTGGAGGCGGTAGGCCTCACCAAGGACTTCCGGCTCGGGCATGGCGCGACCCTGCACGCCGTGCGGGACGTGAACATCTCCCTCTACAAGAGCGCGGTCGTCGCCCTGGTCGGGGAGAGCGGGTCAGGCAAGTCCACCGTAGCCAGGATGCTCGCCGGACAGGAGCGGCCGACCGCCGGCGTCATGAGGCTCGACGGCGAGCCGGTCGACGTCCGCACCTCGCGGGCCTTCCGTCTCTACAAGAGCCAGGTGCAGTACGTCTTCCAGGACCCGTTCGGCTCGCTCAACCCGGTGCACAGCGTCGGCTATCACCTGACCCGCCCGATCAAGCTGCACCAGGGCCGCGACGTCGACGTGAAGAAGCGGGTCATCGAGCTGCTCGAGCAGGTCCGGCTGACCCCGGCGGCGCAGTTCGAGCCGAAGTACCCGCACGAGCTGTCCGGCGGCCAGCGCCAGCGGGTCAGCTTCGCCCGGGCGCTCGCCGCCGAGCCGAACGTGCTGCTGGCCGACGAGCCGGTATCCATGCTGGACGTCTCCATCCGGCTGGAGATGCTGAACCTCCTGGACGACCTGCGCAAGAGGCTGCACCTCGCACTGCTGTACATCACCCACGACATCGCCTCGGCGCGGTACTTCGCCGACGAGGTGCTGGTGATGTACGGGGGCCAGATCGTCGAGCGCGGCCCGGCCGAGGAAGTCACCCAGCAGCCCGCGCACCCCTACACCCAGCTCCTCATCGCATCCGCGCCCGACCCGGACAACCTCGGCTCCGTGCTGAAATCCGGGAACAGCGTGCCACGCGCCAGGGGCGCCGGGAGCGGGCCAGCCGCCGTTGGCTGCCCGTTCAGTAACCGGTGCCCCCTGGCGATCGACAAGTGCCGGGCAGAGAACCCGGCACTCCACCAGCTGACCGCCGTGCGCGCGGCGGCCTGCTGGCGGTTGTCCGAAGCCGCGCCAGCACTTGTTAACGGCACGGCCTAACCCCTCACAACACCCGAGAGGATACACAATGTCCAATAGAGCCCACAGAGGCAGGCGGCTCGCAGCCGTCGCCGCGGTCGGCTTCCTCGCGGCCGGCATCGCGGCCTGCGGGTCGAGCGGCAGCTCATCGTCGGGCAGCGCGAGCGGCACCAGCAGCTCGAGCGGCACCAGCGCGACCATGGTCATGGAGAGCTCCCCTGAGACCACCATGACCCAGAACTTCAACCCGTGGGCCACGACCGCGCCGATCTACGGCATGGGCGCCGACGGCCTCATCTACGAGCCGCTGATCCAGTTCAACCTGGCCGCGCCCGGGCCGACGGAAGGCAAGGGCTGGTACCCCTGGCTGGCAACCAGCTACACCTGGGGCAATAGCGGCAAGTCGATCACCTTCGCGATCCGCCAGGGCGTGAAGTGGAACGACGGCCAGGCGTTCACCCCGGCCGACGTCGTCTACACCTACAACCTGATGAAGAGCGACCCCAAGGTCAACATCTACGGCCTGCAGATCTCCAGCGTGTCCGCCTCCGGCAACAACGTGACCGTCACGTTCCCGTCCGCCCAGTACGCCAACCTGGAGAACATCGCCGGGCTGGCCATCGTGCCGAAGCACATCTGGTCCACGGCCGGCGAGGCGTCCGCCTACACCGATGCCAGCCCGGTCGGCACCGGCCCGTACGTGCTGAGCAACTACACCTCCCAGGGCTTCACCTTGGTGCCCAACAAGTACTACTGGCAGCCGGTCCCGGTGAAGAAGGTCTACTTCCCGGCCTACACCACGAACACCGCCGCCACGAACGCCCTGTTCTCCGGCCAGATCGTCTGGACCGGTAACTTCATCCAGGGCCTCAAGCAGAACTTCGTCGACAAGAACCCGGCCCAGCACATCGGGTGGGAGAACCCCGGCGCGACCAACGTCCTGATCCCGAACATGACCACCTGGCCGACGAACCAGCTCGCGGTCCGGCAGGCGATCAGCGCGGCCATCGACCGCACCGCGATCGGAAACCAGGGCGAGGACGGCCAGGAGGGCCCGATCAGCAGCGCGTCCGGCCTGACCGCGCCGATCTTCACCCCGTGGGCAGGCTCGGGCTCGCAGGCGACCGAGAACCTCACCGCCGACCCGGCGACCGCCGCGTCGATCCTGACCAAGGCCGGCTACAAGAAGGACAGCGCCGGCTTCTACGCCCTCAACGGCAAGGAAGTCTCGCTGAAGATCGAGGACCCGGCCGCCTACACCGACTACGCCCAGGACGACCAGATC
>NZ_JBARCR010000002.1:0-6718 GCF_049794275.1 Trebonia sp. | reverse complement strand
CTATCCGGCCGGACCAGCGCCACGCGGGCTCCGGCTGCGGTCAGCGCGGCCGCCTGCCGGCCCGGGCTGGCCATGAACCCCATGCCCGCGGCCACCGGCGCGATGATGACCACCCGCTCGTAGCTGGCTGCCAGGTCGGCGTTGGCAATGGTGCGCATGCCGCCGTCCATGAAACGGCGTTCCCCGATGGTGACCGGCGGCCACACTCCGGGCACCGCGCAGCTGGCGCCGACCGCATCGACCAGGCTGGCGCGCCCGGCGGAATCAAACACCGCGAACTCCCCGGTCCGCGCGTCCACCGCGGTCACCTTGAGCGCGCGGGAGGGCCAGACGCTGGCAGGCAGCCGGTCCTCGATGACCTTCCGCCGGTCGGCCTCTGGCATGGTGGGCACGGCCAGCGCCCACCTGCCGATCCGCGCCCGGGCCTGCTTCGGGTGCCGGCTGGTATGCACCGCCCACAGCAGCCTGCCGATGAAGTCCCAGCTGATCCGGGCGGCGGGCTCGGGAGCCGGTGGCGCGAGCTGGGCCTGGTACAGCGCCTCGGGCTCCTGCCCGGAGGCTATGTCCGTGCCGACCACCGAGCCGGCTGATGTCCCGATGATCACGTCGGCCGCTGCCAGGTTGATGCCGAATCCGGCCAGCCCGGCGATCAAGCCCGTCTCCCAGGCGATGCCGGTGACACCGCCACCGCCCAGAACAAGCGCACAGCTGTCCATGGCAGTCATCTATACAGCAGAACGAACGTCTGGACCTAGAACTTTTAGCGCTTATCACGGCTGGCAGCCACACGGCTGCTATTGATGCGGGCTGCATTCTTCTCGCGTACGCAGGTGCATAACAGGCCGATCTGCTTGCCGCAATCCGCACCTTCGGCTTCCATGCCCACGGCGCGTATTCGGCGGTATGGAGCACCTCTTCACCGGTGCACGGTGTTGGGCGTGCGGTAGGCATCGTGACATGGTGCCACGGTCGGACACGGCTTGCGTTTGGCCCTGATCCGGGCCGGGGGTACCCGGCTGTGCCAGCGCCGTTCACACCCGGGCGTAGTCCTGGATGTCCTGCTCGAATTCGGCCACGAGCTCCGCGGTCAGGGTGCGGCGGGTCTGGCCGACGGCGCGCAGGACGTCGCCCGTGGTCACCTGCTCCTCACCGCGCTGGAACAGGACGCGCTCGAAGGCCAGCTGCGCGGTCCTGCGCGCGGCGAACTCGATGTCGGCCGGGGTGAACAGCCGCGATTCCTCCACGATCGCGGCCATGTCCAGCTCGCCATGCGGGATCGCGGCCAGGTAGCGGTCCCAGATCGCCTCCCGCGCGGCCGGGTCGGGCGGTCCCACCGGGATCACGTAGTCGAACCTGCCGTGCCGCAAGAACGCGCCGTCTAGGGCGCGGACCGAGTTCGTGGCGCAGATGAGCAGCCGCTCGTCCTGCTCCCGGAACGGCGGGATGAGCTTGAGCATCTCGTTGGTGACCCCCTGCGCCACAGAGACAGTGCGCGGCTGCCGCGTCCCGGCGATCTCCTCCACCTCATCGATGAACAGCACGACCTTGTCCAGCTCGGCGACCAGCGCGAACGCCTCGCGCAGCGCGGAGGCCAGGCCGGCCGGGGACTCGCCGGCCAGCCGCGACGGGAACAGCTCCACGAACGGCCAGCCAAGCCGCGACGCGGCGGCCCTGGCAAAGCTCGTCTTGCCCGTTCCCGGCGGCCCGAACAACACAACCGCCCGCGGCGGCACCAGGCCCAGCCGCTCCGCCAGCTGCGGCTGCGCCAGCGGCAAGATGACCCGCCGCTCGATCAGCTCCTTCTCCCCGGCCATGCCGCCGAGGTCATCCCAGGCGCCGGCCCGCACCATCCGGCCGCCGAGCCGGCCCAGCGCCCCGGCACTGCCGGCATCGACAGGCTCCAGCCGCTCATACAAGACCATCCCCTGACGCGCGGTGTACCCGGCGTGCTCCAGCGCCAGCGCCCCGATCTCGCTCCCGCCCGCCAGCAGGCACTGAATCCGGTGCACCCCGGCCGCCACCAGCCGCCGCTCCAGCTCGCCCAGCATCGCGCTGCCGATCCCCCGGCGCCGCCACGCCGCCGCCAGGCTGATCCGCATCACCTGCGCCCGGTCACCGCCCACCATCGCGACCGCGACCCCCACCAGCTCCTCACCGACAATCGCGACCACCGCAGGCTCATGCGACCGGACGGCCGCGATCAGGTCAGACAGGCTGAACGCCGGCGCCTCGCCGCTGGCCGCCGGGTTGTCCCACAACCGGACGGCGGCATCAAGATCATCAGCATGGAAATCGCGAACCCGCCACGGCGCCATCGCATCAGTGTGCCACCAGCAACCGCGCCGCGCCCCCGGTAACCCGGCCCGAGCCCGGGAACATGCCCGCCAATGTTCCCTCACGGGCCACGCGCGGCCGCCGCCGGCAGGCGCCGCCCGTATCAAAACCCGGACCACCGGGCGCCTGCATACCCGCGGACCCCGCCGCGGAACCGCAAAGCCCACCCCTGCCACCGGTTACTGCGGCGGTAATGGTCGCGATGCGCGTGTTACAGCGCCCGCACGTTCGCTTCGCCGCTAACAGCCGGCTGTGAACCGCCCTGCCAACCGGCAGGCAGACCCATGGTGACCAGCCCTCCAGCCGACCGCGCTCAGTGGTTGAGGCTGATGCCGGCTGACGATCCGGATCCGCCGTTCGGTGTGCTACGGACGATGGCCATCCGACTGGTTGCGGACATCCAGAACCGGCTGTTCCGGCGCTCTGGCACTGGCGGGGGTTCTGAGTGCTGCGTCCCCACTACGGAATGGAACCAGGCATCTCGAGATGGGCAACGATTGTGCTGGCATATGCTGAGCCGACGATTTCACAGACCCTTCCCCATAAGGCCGTGACCAGCGCGAACGCCGCTGGTTCCCTGGGTTGCGCGCGCATTCGGCACACGACGAGTCCCGGCATCATCCAGTATCCGGCCCCCTATCAGGGCCATCCGCGAACGCGCGTTAAGGGATCTCAACACACGCTTGCTAGCGCAAACGCGAGATGCCCGCGCCCCTAGCTCCCGCGAGGTTCCAGCGCGCACACTTGGAGCATGACCGACACGGCCGGTGGATCGGGCAATCCGGGCAGCCCAGACCCGAAGCGGCCGCGTTGGCCAACAGGAAGCCCTGAAAACCGGGGGATAAATACGGAGGATATTCATGAGCAGCGCCTACCAGCCGTACCCGCAGGACCCGTCAGGCGGTTACGGGCAGCCGCCGCAAGGCGGCTGGGATCCCAGCCAGCGGGGCTACCTGCAGGGCGGGCCCGTCGGCTTCGGGGAGGCGATCTCCGAAGGTTTCAAGAACATCGTCACCTTCCACGGCCGCGCCTCACGATCCGCGTTCTGGTGGTTCTTCATCGGCGCCATCATCATCGACCTGATAGGCGGCATCATCGGGACCGCGACCCATGCCGTCGCCATCCAGTACATCATCTATGCGCTCGTCGCCATCGGGACCGTCAGCCTGTCGGTCCGGCGGCTGCACGACTCCGGCAAGAGCGGGTTCTGGTGGCTCATCGGCTTCATCCCGCTCATCGGCACCATCACGCTCATCGTGTTCTACTGCCTTTCCGGGACGCCTGGGCCGAACAAGTACGACGCATAGCGACAGTGACCGGGTGCCGTAACCGGTGCCCGGGCCATCGGCGTTGACGGCGCGAGCTTTTGAAACGGGCCATCTCCATACCAGACCCGGACAACTGTCCGTTGCCTGTCATCGGCGATGATCAGGGACAAACACAATCGTCGCGGAAAGCGGCTGACAGTCTCAGGCGCGAGCGCGTACCCGCCGTTCTGGTTGGCGATTGGAAATCCTCGGTCTGGCCTTCCGCTGCAGTTAATGGGTGTTCTGTGCTGGGACCGCCTTGCGCTCCCAGTTCGCCCGGGCCGGGATGCCTGCCGGTTACTCCACGTCGTCGCTAATGGCTTTAATGCGGGTGTGGCTAGCCGCAGGCGGAGCTCTGCGCGTCGCCGCCGAGCGCGGGAGTGTCAGGTCCTGGTGGATGTTTTCGTTGCCCGTGGGCGGCGCTCGTGCTCGGTCATGCCTCCCCATACGCCACGGGATCTGGGCCGACGGCTCATGCTTCAGCAAGGTCATCCCGCCGCTGCAGGCGGAGGGGTATGAGGTGATGGCCGCGCAGTACGGCCTCGATTCGAACGTGGAAGACGTTGCCGCGACGCTGCGCACCCTGGGCCGGGTCCACAGCCCGGCCATCCTGGTCGGCCACTCCTACGGCGGCACCGTCATCACCGCCGCGGGCACCGATGACCGCGTCGCCGGGCCGGTCTACATCTGCGCCCTGGGCCCCGACGAGACCGAGACCTCCCAGGGCCAGCAGGACAAGTACCCCAAGACGCCGGTCTTCTCCAGATCGACGTCGCCGACGGGCGCGTGTGGCTGAAGCCGTCGGGCATCGGCTGCTTCTGCGGCGACCTGCCCGAAGAGCAGCAGCTGGTCTATGCGACCCACTACGCCCCGGCCGCCGACCTGTTCCTGCACAACGCCCCGGGCGTCGCGTGGCGGACGAAGCCGTCCTGGTGCATCGTGGGCAACAACGACCAGACCGTCCACCCGGACCTGGATCGGGCCTCCGCCAAGCGGATGGGTGCCACGACCTACGACATCGACAGCAGCCACGTCCCCATGCTGTCCCACCCCGACTTCGTCCTCGACGTCATCCGCACCGCCGCAAGAGGAATCTGAGCCCGCGCGGTTACCACGCGCTCGATGACGACTGGGCGAGCAGCTTCCGCGATTCGGGCCGCCACTGGCTGCGCTGAGATCGAGCACGTGTTACTGGTGTTACGATGCGCGCGTAAGGGCAATTCAGGCATCGCAGCAGGATTGGCCCCGAAAGCTAACGCATTCAACCCGTCAGCACGGGAAGCGGCTGATCTGGGATCAGCGGCTCGCTTCATACTTGAATGAGAGCTGGAGCTTGGTGCGATAGGTGATCGCCCCGCCCTCGTCCAGGTGAATGTCCAGCTTGACGACCTCGGCCACCCGCAGATCACGGAGCGTCCCGGCGGCAGTCCTGATCGCCTCGGCCGCCGCGTCTTCCCATGAAGTGCTGCTTGTCCCGATGATCTCGGTCACCCTGTACACGCTCATTACGCTCTCCTTTGACCACGTGCGGCCCGCCCCTGGGCTGCTGCGCCCAGCCTGCCACAAAAGGTCCGGGCTCAGGTGCCGCTGCCGTACGGGCGAGTGATGATCTCCAGGACGTGGCCGCTGGGGTCCTCCCAGTACACGCCCCGGCCGCCGTCGTTGGTGTTGAACTCGTCCGGCCGGCGCTTGCCGGGGTCGGCCCAGTACGGCAGCCGACGGTCCCGGATCCGGCCGAAGATCTGGTCGAAATCGGATTCAGAAACGAGGAACGCGTAGTGCTGCGGACTGACCGGCCCGTGGTCATCGGCGAAGTCCAGGGAGACGCCGTTGCCGGTCTGTACGGCCAGGAACGGCCCGAACGCCTCAGGGTTGCCCAAGCCGAGGATCTCGGCCAGGAACTGCGCCGATTCGCGCTTGTCACGGACCCGGACGATGGTGTGATTCAGTTCGGCACTCATTGAGACTTCCTCACGGCGCGGGGTCTTGCCACGTGGTCGTGCCGCCGCCCTTCGCCGCGAGCGTGGATGCCGCGACGCGACCAGCCGGATATGCGCTTGTATGCCCCGCCGCTGGCCTCCGCCAACCTGGAATCAACAGCTCCCAGTGACTGGCCGGGCAGGTGCCGGCAGGCCGGTCAGGCAGCCTGCCAGCCGCCGTCGGCGCGGAACTCGATGTTCAGCGCGCCCAGGTTCTGGCACCCGAAATCCTCCAGCGGCGCGAGTTCCTTCTCGCCGCTTGGGTCGTACAGTCGCCCGATGGCAAGTCCGCGGCCCTTACCGTCGACCAGCCTGAAGAACCGTCCGGCGGTCAGGGCCTCGGCAACGTCCTCGGCGACTGCCTGGGCGGGCCCGGACTTGCCGACCGCGGACGGCTCGGCCCCGTCATAGCCGGCGACCGCATCCTCGATGATGACCCAGCAGTACGGCGTGGTCAGCGACGCGAACTCCGAGATCAGCGAATCGGGGACCTCATCGGTTTCCAGCTCGCCCGGCGGGGCCAGCCCCGCGACGACTGGTCCGGGCTGCGATCCTCCGCGGTTCTCGCTCTGACCGTCCATGCACGGTCTGCTTTCCATGCCTGGCCGGATTATGCCTCCAGGCTTGTCGCGGCCAGCTGATTCCCGCCTGCTACCGTGCGCGGCTTTGACCTGCCGGGGCGGCGCCGCTCGTGCCGTCCGCCAGGAATCCCTGGCGCGGGCTTCGTGTTGGCACAGGAGCTCGAGGGGGCCATAACGTGATCAAGCTCAAGAACCGCAACGCCAACCCGGCGCCGGCACCGCCGTTGGCGGGGCACGGACCGGACGGGGCCGAGCGCGCCACATTCGCCGCGGGATGCTTCTGGGGTGTGGAGGCGGCCTTCCGCCAGGTCCACGGGGTGCTGCAGACTGCTGCGGGCTACACCGGCGGCCACGTCGCGGACCCCACCTACCAGCGGGTATGCCGGCACCGCACCGGCCACGCCGAGGCGGTCGAGGTGTGGTTCGACCCGGCCCAGGTCAGCTACGCGCAGCTGCTCCAGACATTCTGGCAGATCCACAACCCCACCACCCGCAACCGCCAGGGCCTCGACTTCGG
>NZ_JBARCR010000001.1:0-1675 GCF_049794275.1 Trebonia sp. | reverse complement strand
TCGGTCAGCTTGCCGCACGGGATCATCAGCGCGGCCATCACCAGCAGGAACAACGTGATGCAGACCTGGACGCCCTGGACGTCGGTGTGCAGGTCCTGGCTGATGTCGTTGATCATGACGTTCATGTTCGAGCCGGCGAAACTGCAGATGAACTGGGCCAGGGCCAACGGCACCAGCATCTTCCGCAGCGACGAAGCCGAGACCCCCACGGTGGCGCCGCTGGTCATGTCCATGCGTTCGTCTCTCCTCCCCGGCGAGCCTGCACGCTCCCGGCCATGATCATGGGACAGCCTAGACTGACACGGTCATGCACATCTTGACGGAACGCATCATCCGCCGCGAGTGATGGCGGGCCGCTCCTGCGGAAACAGCGACCGGTGCCCGGTCGCATGCGCCGCTCTGAACTGGCCTGGGCCGTGCGGATGTCGGGCAGGATTGCCCCCGATCTGGTTAGCATCGCAACGAAAACGGCCCCGGAGCAATGGCTCCGGGGCCGTTTTACCTGGTAGCGGGGGCAGGATTTGAACCTGCGACCTCTGGGTTATGAGCCCAGCGAGCTACCGAACTGCTCCACCCCGCGTCGTACTAACACTCTATGAACTCCTGGCAGCCAAGGCAAATCGGCTGCGCTCGCCGCCGACCCTCGGACGGATCACGGCCCCTTGCGTGCGCGGATGGCTAGGGTGCCCGGACCGGCCGAGCTCGGCCACGTGCTCGACGGCCAGCCCGGTTCGCACGAAGGCGTTCAGCACGCCCGCCACCAACGGTCACTCTGCGCCTGCACATCTGGAGACGTTCCGTTAACCTTGGTGCAGTTGAGGCGATCGGGCGATCGGCGGCGCCGCTAAAGGCCGCCGCCAGACCCCAGGCCGGCCGGCGCGGCCATCCAGACCGTGTACGTCACCGGCCACGTGCCGCCTGGCGGCCCGGTCAGCACCGCGGCGTCCCCGGCCGTATGCAGCGACAGCACCAGTCGCGGCATTGCCCCCAGAGAGGCCCCGAACACAGCCAACTGCGACCGCGACGCTCCGAGCAGCACCGGACGGCGGTCGGCCCTTACGATCGAGCCCACCACCTGGGAGATGGCCAGCGGGGACGCGCCGGCGGCGGACGCGGCAGGCTGCCCGCACACACCTCGCACGACCTGGCTGAGCGAGTTCGCGGTGGCGGCGTCCACGAAGACCACGCTCGCGTCCTGGCCGATCGCGGAACACAGCCTGGACACCGCCTCAAGCGACCCGCCATACGTCGCGGAGGTGCCGGCCCCGGGGAACTGCACCCTGCTCACGAACTTGGCCAGGGCAGAGGAGCTGTGCCCGACGGAAGGGCGCGCCGCGAGCCCGGGACTCAGCGACGTCACCGCGCCGGGGATCGCCATCGCTAGCACGCAGCAGGTCGCCACCGCCACGGCGGTCCACCGCGACGCGCCGACCGCGACCGCCCATGCCACCAGCCGGGACGACCCCCAGAGCCCGAGCAGGATCAGTCCTGGCAGCACGACCGGCACCAGCCGGTGGCTCGCCCAGGGCTGGTCGGGCAACTCGGCCGGGTCCCACAGCACGGTTACCACGGACCAGCCGATGATCAGGATCGGGAGCCCCCACAGCCGCGCCAGCGTCAGCGCTTCTCTGTCGGCGCGCTCGCCCGCCGCGGCGCTCGCCCACCGCCACCCGAG